>JBBQTL010000394.1:0-2069 GCA_038213285.1 Chitinophagales bacterium | reverse complement strand
ACCAACAATAATTCCGCGCTTATAATCCTGTATTGCGGCAGCGAATATTTCAGAAGCTGATGCACTAAATTCATCCACCATAACAGTTAGCGGGCCATCATATAATACTGTCTTGTCCCTATCCTTCCATTGGTATGGCTGTTTTTCGTCTCTTCCTTTTACCTGGCATATTGGTCCGTCTTCAATAAAGAGACCAGCCATTTTTACAACTTCAGGAAGTGAGCCCCCACCATTGCCACGAAGATCAATTACAATACCTTCCACCTTTTCAGCTTTAAGTTTTTCAACTTCCCTTGCTACATCATCGGAGCATCTTGCGCCTTTTGGATCTTCAAAATCCATATAAAATTCAGGCAAATAAATATAGCCGATTTTATGCTCTCCCTTAATGATGGCGCTCCTTGCAAAAGTGTCATCCAATTTAATTTCATCCCGTTTAAGTATGATCACTTTTAAACTACCGTCCGGCTTGCGAACTGTAATTCTAACTTCAGTTCCTTTATCCGCACCTCTTATTAGTTTTACTGCATCCGTTACCGCATAACCTGTAACGTCCACCGGTTCAGCGGTACCCTGCCCTATTTTAATTATCTCGTCTTCCACACCCAATTCACCGCTTTTCCAGGCGGGACCACCTGTAACCAGGCTTGCAATTTTTATTTTGCTTTGGTCTTCTTTTAACTGTGCTCCAATACCATAAAACTTGCCGCTCATCATTTCGGAAAAGCCACGGCTATCTACGGGCGCAAAATAATTGGAATGTGGATCCATTGCTCCAGTTACTGCATTTACAAAGGAACTAAACAGTTCATCGGTTTTATTGTGATTTTTTAGAGTGGTGAAATAACGCTCAATCTGCTTCCTCACCTGATCCCTGGCCTCACGTTCAATTGTACTGTCGGCTTTGTAGACAAATTTAGCACTGCCACTATCCTTTACACCTTTCGTTTCAACTTTACTTTTATTTTTTTCCCGATCTTCAATCATATCGGAATATTTGGTAAGTACCAGGTATTTTAAACGTTTGCGCCATACTTCCTTTCTATCTGCATCTGTAGCCGGATAACTTACTCTATCCCCATCCAGCATAATATTTTCATCTTTACTAAAATCGAAAGGTTTAGTCAGGATCGTTTTATAATATTCAGAAGCTTCATTCAATCGACGGGTATACGATTCACTCAACACGTAAAAAGATTCCAGCTTTTCTCCATGAATTTCGTTGTCTATTTTCGATTCGAATCTTTGAAAACTATCAATATCGCTTTGCAGGAAAATGGTTTTATCATCGTCCAAATCATTGATAAAGCGTTTCAAAACCAGTTTGGAAAAGTCATCATCAACCTTTTTTGGACTAAAATGTCCCTGTTCCAATAACATACCAACAGTTTGCAGAATTTTTTCATTCTTTGATTTTGGATTATCATCTCCAGCTCTGCCCTGCGTTTGAAAAGCGAGAAAAAGAATAGTTCCTGTTAATACCAGGAATACCGGAAAGAATTTTTTGCTCATAATTATCTGCTGAATTTTTAGCATAAAGTAAAATTAACGGAAAAATTATATTAATTATTGGATTAACAAATCCTTTTAGACTAATGTTTTCCTAAAAAATGATAAGTTGATGATATTTAATGCTGCATGCTTAAAACCAATTGAGGTTGGGCTATATTTTTAAATATAAATAACCAACAATTATCCCTTTAAAATGTTGGCAATAATAAATCCGGATTTTAAAATATTGATATTATACGGGTAATCAATGAACCCGTCTACCCGACTGTGCTTTTGCACTCCGGCAAACATTTTTGCCGCCCAAAAACATGCCTGAATTTCATTTTAAAAAGATAAATATTTTGAGCGTAACCAGCGGCCAGAACAACTCGCAAAAGCTGTTGATTGCATGCTGGCATATCCTTCGAAGAGTGTCACTGGTTGCATAAAGTAATGGTTTCAAGAAAGCTACACATAAAAAAGAGCTCTGCATTATGCAGAACTCTTTCGGTGGGTAATCGAGGGGGCTCGAACCCCCGACCCTCAGAATCACAATCTGATGCTCTAACCAACTGAGC
>JBBQTL010000393.1:0-2261 GCA_038213285.1 Chitinophagales bacterium | reverse complement strand
ATACACCACCACTCAAAGCCTTGCCCAATATCAAAATATCCGGACGAACATTTTCATGATCACATGCCAGCATTTTACCGGTACGGGCAAGGCCGGTCTGTATCTCGTCTGCAATCATCAGTACATTGTATTCGTTACATAAACTTCTTATGCAGGTTAAATATCCTTCATCGGGTACTACCACGCCCGCTTCTCCCTGTATGGGTTCAAACATAAAGGCAGCAACATTTTTATCCTGAAAGGCGGCTTCCAAAGCTGTAAGATCATTATAAGGAATGATTTCAAAACCAGGCATAAACGGTCCAAATTGTTCATAACTACTGGAGTCAGTGGAGGAGGAGATGGCTGCCAATGTTCTGCCCCAAAAATTACCGGCTACAAAAATTATTTTGGCCTGGTTATCCGGAATGCCTTTTACTTTATAACCCCATCTGCGGGCCAGTTTGATGGCAGTTTCTCCAGCTTCTACGCCAGTATTCATTGGCAGCACCTTATTATAACCAAAATATTCAGTAATATATTTTTCGTATTTACCCAGCAAATTGCTGTGAAAAGCCCTGCTGGTGAGGGTAAGTTTTTGTGCCTGTTCTACCAGAGCAGCAACAATCTTCGGATGGCAATGTCCCTGGTTTACTGCAGAGTAGCCGCTTAAAAAATCATAGTAACGCTTGCCATCTACATCCCATAAAAAAACACCTTCGCCCCGGTCTAAGACAACCGGTAGAGGATGGTAATTGTGAGCGCCGTATTTTTCTTCGAGGTCGATATATTGTTGTGTATTGGCGGATAACGTGATGGCTGATTGCATATTTAACTGATAATTTATTAATTGATAATGGATAATTGAGCTGCTTGTTAAACGCTTCAATTATTTAATAATGGGAATGGAAATATATTGGGGGCAGGGAATAAGTGCCTGCATTGGAAGGTTAGTGATTCAGCAAATCAAGATTATTGCTGAGGAAATGCAGTATGGTTAATGTAAAATGAATGTTCCTGATTTTGATGCAAGATATATTTTTTTGATGATAATAAGAATGCAGGGCATCTACAGTAAAAGAAAGTTTATCCTTATCCTAAGGTGTAATCTTTCTAACCGGGCATTTTTGCATTGGCCAGGGTGTACTATGAGAAATAAAGTTTACACCTTTTCAAAAGATGTAAATTCTTTATTTTATGATGTTTACAAATCAAACTTTATCCCTTGTGCCAATGGCAACTTATCAGTATAATTAATGGTGTTGGTTTGCCTGCGCATATACACTTTCCATGCGTCGCTGCCGCTTTCGCGGCCACCGCCGGTTTCTTTTTCACCCCCAAATGCGCCACCGATTTCTGCACCAGAGGTGCCGATGTTTACATTGGCAATACCGCAATCACTGCCCACCGCTGACAGGAATTTTTCAGCCTCTCTTAAATTACTGGTCATGATGGCGGACGATAAACCTTGCGGTACACCGTTTTGCATGGCAATGGCTTCGTCCAGCGTTTTGTACTTCATGATGTATAAAATGGGAGCGAAGGTTTCGTGCTGTACAATGTCAAAACTGTTTTTTGCTTCCGCAATGCAGGGTTTTACATAGCAACCACTTTCATATCCTTTGCCTTTTAATACGCCACCTTCCACTATAAAATTACCACCTTCGGCCTTGCATTTTTCAATCGCATCCAGGTACATGTTTACGGCGTCCGTATCGATTAAAGGACCCACATGATTTTTTTCATTTAGCGGATCACCAATTTTTAACTGGCTGTAAGCATGTACTAATTTTTCTTTGAATTTGTTGTACACCTTCTCGTGGATGATTAACCTGCGGGTAGTGGTACAACGCTGGCCGGCTGTGCCTACTGCACCAAATGCAGCACCTATCAACGCCATATCCAGGTCGGCATCTTTGGTGATGATGATAGCATTGTTACCCCCCAGTTCCAATAAACTTCTTCCCAATCTTTCGGCTACTGCTGTTGCCAGCGCCTTGCCCATGCGGGTGCTGCCTGTTGCTGAAACCAGTGGTATCCTGGTGTCGCCGCTGATCCATTCGCCCACTTCTCTTCCTCCCACCACTAAATTATTTACACCTTCCGGCACATTGTTTTTCTTAAAAATCTTTGCCGTGATATTTTGACAGGCTATAGCACACAAAGGTGTTTTTTCACTTGGTTTCCAGATACAAACATCTCCGCAAACCCATGCCAGCATCGTGTTCCAACTCCACACAGCCACCGGGAAGTTAAATGCGGAAATAATGCCCACTATCCCC
>JBBQTL010000392.1:0-2272 GCA_038213285.1 Chitinophagales bacterium | reverse complement strand
TTTCGATAGGGGACGAATTATTTATAAAAGACAGTTCGAGGCCATCCTATACCATCTGTTTTGGCTGAAAAAAGTGTATTTGCCGGATAAAGCACCTTCTAAAATTCCACCTACTTATTTTATAAGTGCAACCCGGATATACCATTCCAGAAAGAGCAAATTGAAGCCTGTTTAAAAAGTTAATGGTTGTTAGTGTTTACATGTTTCCCGTTCGCAAATATTTTCACACCAGCGATAGGAGTTAAATGCGAGGTATGAGCCAATGAAAACATCGTTACCTCTTTACAGGCTATTAGATGCCATGGATTTCGGTCCCACCTGCTTGCGGATGGTGGCCAAATACCATGGTATGACGAGTTAGCTAAACAGGACAATAAGGTTGAGGCAAGAAATAAATTGTGCCTTGACACAGGTATTGCTTTTACGTCTTACTTTTTCTGTAAATGGTTATCAATTGCCTGATATAAACAATGTAGATGATTTACAATATTTTCTTTCAGAATAGTTCCCTGAAAGAAAAGCCAACGGAACTACGCGGCGCTGCAGTACCGCGGTTGGCAGCCGAAGCCTGCATGGCTAAAACCAGGCACAAACCAATTTTGAAAACGCATAAAATTAAAAAAATGCAAACACAAAAAATGAGCCTTGCCAATATAAAAGGAAAGTTGAGCAGGGACGAAATGAAAAAAATAATGGCGGGAAGTGGTGAGTATCCTGGTGAAGGTCTATCATGTGATGGACCGTATGGTAATTCTTTTTGTAGGAGTTATAGCCCATGCTTAGATTGTAGTAACAACTCTGGCTATGGCGTTGGAGTATGTGTACGTAATGGACTTTGTCAAATTACTTAAATGCGAAAAAACAAGGATCAGTGATCCTTGTTTTTTTAAAGCCAATTTTAAATTATGAAAGAAGAATTTAGTGTTCTGCGCCGGATCGGATTGATATTACATTTGTGTGCATTGTCTAATTGTTTGTTTTCGCAAGAAATTAGGCATTTAGATTATTACAAAAACATAAGTTGTTTTAACTGCGATTCATCAAATGTTGGACAAGACATATTTGAAGGCTACGAACTAAATTCGCAGCCACTTAGTAATATATATCAGCTGTCTGTTAAGATAAATGGTGGCATTAAGCATTATGCAACAATTTCATTTATCTCTGAAAATTGTCTAATAACAAACAGGCATTGCGTAGAATACCTGGATAAAATTGATTTTATTGAAGTGCGGATATCTAATATTGAAAATAAATGGTTAATCCTAAATAAATCGGATTTTGAAGTATTGTATTACGGCGAGACTTTTTCTTCCTTTGATTATGATTTAGCAATTATAAAAATTAAAAATACTAATAAGCTTAAAAAGATTTTCAGGTCAAGTTTTAGATTAATTGACAAAATCTTACCCGATGATTGTAAAGTGTTACACTTAACTGGCTATCCGTTTAAAAAATTTGTTATTAATAGTAAAGCGCCCGATACTTTGGTTTCCAGGAGCATTAAATACGAACAAATCGAATTTAATAAAAGTCGGACTATGATTGGATATCCGCTATGTACCTGTCCGGGTGATAGTGGTGCGCCAATCTGGTTTGAATATAAGAGCAAGTTTTATATTATAGGCATACACCAGGGAAGCAGGTCGGGTGAGAAAGGATTTATAAATAGACAATTGAATGTTGGCATCTTTTTTAATGACGAAGTGACTGATTGGATTTTGTCAAAAGTAAAGTTGTGAATTTGGAAAAGCGAATATCTATTTTGATTTGTTACTTTGGAAAATTCCCCTGGTACTTTGGGTATTTCATTCATTCTTGTAAGTACAACTTAACGGTGGATTTCATATTAGTAACAGACATCTTAATTCATATTGACTTGCCTTCCAATGTGCGGGTAATTAATAAGTCGTTGAATGATATTGTCGAAATAGCTGAACAGAAATTGGGTATACCAGTAATTATTTCGAATCCCTACATGCTCTGCGATTTTAAACCTGCCTATGGTGTCATTTTTTCTGAGTTAATCAAGGGCTACGATTTTTGGGGCTATGCCGATATTGATGTGGTCTTTGGAAACATAAGGAATTTTATTACAGATAAGATGTTACTCAATTACGACATAATCAGTTGCCGGCACGATTACCTGACTGGCGTGTTTTGTTTGTATAGAAATTGTGACCAAATGAACACTTTATTTATGCAAAGTAAAGACTATGAAAAAGTGTTTACGAGCACGGACTTCTTTTCGTTTTGTGAGTGTAATTTTCTA
>JBBQTL010000391.1:0-2435 GCA_038213285.1 Chitinophagales bacterium | reverse complement strand
TAATTGTTTTCTCATATTGGTTGGGCTCACCAATAAAGTTTTACAGGCTCTTAAATAACGCATCCGTGTTTTAGGTTGCTCCAGGTAATGAAAAATCCTGTTTACGTCGGCCATTATATTCATGTCGGCCGTAAGGAGGCAATGGTCTCCGTAAATGGTTGCCGTGCGCTCATTTAAGTTACCGGTACTTACAAATCCATAATGTATGGTGTGGTTATTCACTATTTTTTTTATCAGGCAAAGCTTACAATGCACTTTCATGTTTGGAACACCTATCAGCACTTTGGCGCCTGCTTCTTCCAGTTCTTCCTTCCATTCAAGGTTAGCTTCTTCATCAAAACGGGCCCTCAGTTCTATTACAGCGGTTACCTGTTTTCCATTGCGTACTGCATTGCTAATGGCATTTATAATTTTTGAACGGGACGCTAAACGGTAACAGGTAATTTTAATACTGGTAACTTCCGGATCAATCGCAGCTTCCCTAAGCAGGTCGGTTACGCTATCATACGAATGGTATGGGAAGTTAAGTAACACATCTTTCTTAAATACCACATCTGATACCCTGTTTACATCTCTTAACTCCGGATGTACAAATGGCTTTTTGCGGGTATTTTTTTGTTCAAATACGGATTCTGGGAAATCGATAAAATCTTTGAAATTATGGATTCGGCCCCCGGGGATCAGGTTGTCTTTTTCGGTTAACCCCAGCCGCTTTACTAGATAAGTAAGCAGGGAAGCGTCAATCTCCTTATCAAATACAAAACGTACCGGTTTGCCTTTTTTCCTGTTTTTAATTCCTTTTTCAATTTTTTCCATTAATGAAGTAGCCACATCATTGTCAATGTCAATCTCGGCATCCCGGGTTACTTTTATGATATGTGCTGAAAATACATCATAACCAAAAAAAGAAAAAATATAGGGCAGGCAAAAGCGGATGACATCTTCGAGTAAAATAATGTGTTTTTCATTTTGCCTGGATGGTAAAATTACAAATCTGGGTAATCGCCTGGCAGGCACTGATACCAGTGCAAACCGCTGGGGAATGCTTTTGTCTTTTTTTGATAGTTTGCAAGCCAGGTAGATGGATTTATCGTTGAGGATTGGAAATGCCTGGATGCTTTCAATCATTAAAGGAACAATACTACTCCTGATTTCGTCATTAAAATAGGTGATGATAAATTTTTGCTGAACCCTGTTTAGCTGACCGTCGTTGATCAGGAATATCTTTTGTTTTTTAAGTTCCCGTAGTATTTCATTCCATATGCGGTCAAATTCTTTCTGCTGAAGTATGACTTTCTCCTGAATTTCTTCCAATATCATTCCAGGAGAATCTTCCAGGTGCATATTGCCTTTATTGCTACTGCCCACTTCAATCATACGTTTAAGGGTGGCTACCCTTACGCGGAAAAATTCATCCAGGTTGTTGGAAAAGATGCCAAGAAAACGGATACGCTCTCTTAATGGAACGGTTTCGTCTGCAGCCTCCTGCAATACCCTGCTGTTGAATGATAACCAGCTTATGTCTCGTACTATAACTTTCTGTTTTATCAATTGTATTTTTTTAATAATCCGGCAAAATTAAATAGATGATTTTACAAAAAACCGATGCCAAAGTTAAATTTTGATTTTTATAATTCAGAAGTTGTTTGCTTTGCAGAATGCCGGTTGTACCAGGGCAGGGCAATTAATGAAAGAAAACCCACCAATAAAATGATCACAAATTGTGCTATCCATTGCAGCAGGCCATTGGCGTATCCATGCCCTTTGTCAATTCCATATAATACCATTACTTCCATAATAAACCATTGGTAAGTGCCAATGCCACCCGGCGTAATGATCATTCCAATACTGGCAAAAGCCAGTACGGGAAATGCTGCGGCAACGGGAAGACCGGATGTTTCCTGTATAACAAAAAATCCCAGGTAAGTACCTCCAGCATAACAACACCATATAAATATAGTATGTAGTATAAATGCGGTTTTATTCTGCAAATTTTTAACACTGCTTAGCCCGGCTCCCACCCCTCTGAATAGTATATTTATTTTTTTTACAAAAATGATGTCACTATATTTTTTAAAAATAAATTTGAGGAAAAAGTAAAGGATAATTACAACTGCGACCACTATCAGCAATTTTACAATCATTGCTTCCTTGTTACCAGACAAGAAATTAGCGCTGATAGTTTTTTTCGCATACTCCCCGATGATACTGGCCTGTGTGCCGATCGCTATAATAAATACTATCAGGAGTGAAACCACATCTACTGCCCTTTCCACCAGTATCGTACCTACCAGTTTATCTGCCGGCACCTTTTCATATTTACCCAATATGGTACATTTTAATACCTCACCCAGCCTTGGTACAGCAAGGTTGGCAAGATAGCCTACCATCACAGCAAAAAAAGTATTTATCAGACCGGGATTGTAGCCCAATGG
>JBBQTL010000390.1:0-2589 GCA_038213285.1 Chitinophagales bacterium | reverse complement strand
TGCAAAAAGTGTTAAGTACAAGAAGTCCGAAAGATGCCAGTAAAATGACTGGTTTTGTAAGCATCATGTTGTTGCCCATTCGTTACTCCATGATAACCGGCTTAACCGTACTTGCCTTATTGTACTACAACCAGCTTTATTTAAAAGGTCCTGATGGCGTCACCGATTTTGAAAGGATACTTCCCGCCACTGTTAATAATTTTTTACCGGTAGGCGTATTGGGGATTGTATTGACCGGATTGCTGGGCGCATTTATGGGAACCTTCAGTGGTACCCTCAATGCTGCACAGGCTTATATCACCAATGATATTTACCTGAAATATATTAACCCGCAGGCAAGTACAAAAAAGATTATCTCCATGAATTACATCGTTGGCGTGCTGGTGGTTACAATCGGGGTATTCTTTGGTTTCCTGGCCAGCGATGTAAATGAAATTCTGCAATGGATTGTAGGTGGATTATATGGCGGTTATGTAGCAGCCAATTGTTTTAAATGGTACTGGTGGCGGTTTAATGCCAATGGCTTTTTTTGGGGCATGACAGTGGGCATCGTAGCCGCTTTGCTGATGCCTTACGTAACTACAGGATTGCCCTTATATTGGTGGCCACTGCTGTTTGTGCTTTCGCTGGCAGGATGTATTATCGGAACTTATGCAGCGCCACCCACCGATGCAGTTGTATTAAAATCATTTTATAAAACTGTAAGGCCATGGGGGTTTTGGAAACCCATTCATGAGCAAGTAGTAGTTGATGATCCCACATTTATTGCAAACAAAAGGTTTAAACTGGATATGTTCAATGTAGTAATTGGCATCATCGGTCAACTATGTTTTACGCTTTTACCCATGTATTTTATATTAAAAATGCAAACACCACTATGGATTACCATCGGGGCAATAGTGGTGGTAGTCCTCATTTTAAAACGAACATGGTGGAATAAACTGGAAGATTAAAACTAATTTTTATGGAAGCAGCGTTTAAAAAACGAGCAACGGTTTTAAAAGATACCCATCATTCGCTGGTGGTTAGGAAAAATGAAATGCTGGCAGAAAGCAATGGCGTATACAACCGGTATAAAAATCCGGTGCTTACAGCCGCCCATACTCCTTTAGCCTGGCGATACGATTTTAACCCTGCCACCAACCCATTGCTGATGGAGAGGTTTGGTATTAATGCAACACTCAATGCCGGGGCAATTAAATGGAAAGATAAATATACATTGGTTGCAAGGGTGGAGGGAGTTGACAGAAAGAGCTTTTTTGCCGTGGCAGATAGTTATAACGGAATTGATAATTTTCAATTTTGGGAATATCCTATCCTGATGCCGGAGACGGATGTGCCGGATACAAATATTTATGATATGCGTTTGATTGCACATGAGGATGGATGGATATACGGGCTTTTTTGCACCGAAAGAAAGGATTCCAAAGCGCCACACGGCGACCACTCATCTGCAGTTGCGCAATGTGGTATTGCAAGAACGAAAGACATGGTAGAGTGGGAGCGCCTGCCTGATTTAAAAACGCCTTCTGCGCAGCAAAGAAACGTAGTTTTGCATCCCGAATTCGTAAATGGACAGTACGCATTTTATACAAGACCACAGGATAGTTTTATTGAAGCAGGCAAGGGCGGTGGAATTGGTTTTGGCCTTGCAAAAGATATTACCAACGCAGTAGTAGAGCATGAAATTGTAATCGACAACCGGGTATACCACACCGTTTATGAAATGAAAAACGGGCTGGGGCCGGCTCCATTTAAAACAGCGCATGGCTGGCTGCACCTGGCACACGGTGTAAGAAACACCGCCGCAGGGCTACGCTATGTATTGTACATGTTTATGACAGCCCTGCATGATATTACCTGCATTACGCATAAGCCTGGCGGCTACTTCCTGGCACCCGAAGGAGAAGAAAGGGTCGGAGATGTTTCCAATGTGGTTTTCAGTAATGGTTGGATCGCCGATGAGGATGGGAAAGTTTTTATTTATTACGCTTCATCTGATACCAGGATGCATGTTGCCACCAGTTCTATTGAACAGTTGACGGATTATGTGATCAATACACCGGAAGACGGGTTTCGCTCCGCCGCATCCGTGCAGGCCATCGTCAATATGGTTCAGCACAATCAACATTACCTGGAAACAAAGGAAGAGAAAATCTCTATGGTGCAGGATGGAAAGAATGCATAAACAGGTGATCAAATCAATTTTTTGTAAGAATGATTATGGACAATACCAAACCACACCCCGTTACAAGTAATACCGAAATTCTTACTCAATACTACACTGAAGTAAAGGCTGAATTAAATGACATCCTTGACTATTGGATACGTAACACGCATGATCCTGTAAATGGCGGCTTTATTGGAAGGATTGATGAAAATAATATCCCGCATCCGGAAGCGCCAAAAGGGTCGGTGCTGAATGCCCGGATACTATGGGCTTTTTCTTCAGCATATAAACTAACCGGTAACCCGAAACACCTGCACTTAGCAAGAATAGCGTTCAATTATTTTACTGCTAATTTTATTGATACTGAATTTGGAGGTGTTTATTGGACCGTAAATGCCATGGGCCAACCGCTGGATACA
>JBBQTL010000389.1:0-2628 GCA_038213285.1 Chitinophagales bacterium | reverse complement strand
ACTGGTTTTATCTCCTTCGGGAATTTCGTACACTTTTAGCCAGAAGCACCTTCCCTTTTCGGTAAAAAACATTAAGGTATGATGCGTAGACGCCACAAAAAGATGTTCAATATAATCTTCCTGGCGGGTGCTGCTACCCTTTGATCCACGGCCTCCCCTGCGTTGTTGGCGGTATTCTGCCGATGAAGTACGCTTGATATACCCGAGGTGCGATATGGTCACCACCACATCTTCTTCTTCAATCAGGTCCAGCATATTGATTTCATCACCAACATACACGATTTCTGTTTTGCGCTCATCGCCAAATTTGGCTTTTACTTCCGCTAATTCAGTTTTGATAATATCATAGCGCATTCCCTCATTCGATAAAATCAATTTCAGGTGTTCAATCAGCTTCATAATTTCCGCATGTTCTTCCCGGATCTTATCAATCTCCATACCGGTCAAACGTTGTAAACGCAATTCCAGCACAGCTTTGGCCTGTATCTCGGTCATCCCGAAACTGGTGATCAATCCGTCTTGTGCAATATGCGGGGTAGATGATTCACGAATCAGTTTAATAACTGCATCCAGGTTATCCAGGGCGATGATATAGCCTTCCAGTATATGCGCCCTTTCCTGTGCCTTGCGTAATTCAAACTGCGTTCTGCGAACTACTACCTCGTGCCTGAACAGGATAAACTCGCTGATGAGATCCTTTAAATTCAAAATTCTGGGCCTGCCTCTCACCAATGCTACATTATTGATACCATAAGAAGTTTGTAATTCTGTTTGCTTATACAACTGGTTAATTACAACCTGTGCCACGGCGTCCTTCTTCAGGTCAACTACTACCCTTGTTCCTTCTTTATTGTTACTTTCATTATTTACATCGGAGATACCTTCAATGTGTTTTTCATTGATCAGCTCACCAATTTTTGCAGTCAGTGCATCCCGGTTTACCTGGTATGGCACTTCGTAAATAATTACTTTTTCCCTTCCGTTTTTGGTGGTTTCAATATTTACCTTTCCACGCAATACTACTCTTCCCCTACCGGTGTGAAAACCAGCTTTAATACCTTCAAAACCGTAAATAATTCCCCCTGTAGGAAAGTCGGGCCCTTTTACATGCTTAATCAAATCGTCTATTGAAATTTCCCTGTCATCAATGTAGGCAACACAGGCATCAATCACCTCGCTAAGGTTATGGGGCATCATATTGGTGGCCATTCCAACTGCAATACCGCTTGATCCGTTTAACAATAACTGGGGTATGCGGGTAGGCAATACAGTAGGCTCCTGCAATGAATCATCAAAGTTGAGCTGATAATCTACGGTTTCCTTTTCAATATCCTCCAGCATGGCTTCTGCAAATTTTTCCATACGAACCTCTGTGTAACGCATAGCTGCCGGTGGGTCTCCATCCTGGCTACCAAAGTTACCCTGCCCATCAATCATGGTATATCGCATGGACCATTCCTGCGCCATACGTACCATGGTATCGTAAATGGAGGCATCACCATGGGGATGGAATTTACCCATTACTTCTCCCACAATACGGGCACTTTTTTTATAGGCCTTATTGCTGTAATTACTCAGCTCGTTCATGCCAAATAATACACGCCGGTGTACTGGTTTTAAGCCATCCCGAACATCCGGTAAGGCACGACCAACGATCACACTCATCGAATAATCGATATAGGATGTTTTCATTTGCTCCTCAATATTAACCGGAATAATTCTACCCCTGTTACTTGCGGCTCCACCATCATTTGGCGGTAGCATTTCACCATTTAAATCTTCGTTATTTTCCATATAAATTTATAGTGTGCAAAAGTACCGATTTAAACCCACTTATCCTTGTATAAAACAATGCTTTATGACGTTTTTTTTACACATTTAATTCAGATTTATAGGGAAGGTTTACCGGCAGGATTTTCAACCTGCAGAATTTGCAAAATGCGCATTGCTTTAGGGTATTGCCCTTTATGTTTAAATGCCTGGGTAACCATATTGCCTGCCGTTGAAAATAAACATAAAAATGCCAAAGGAAACTTGCGTACAACTTTGAAAAATGTCCATTGTTTTGGAACTAAGCAATAACTTGCCGGATTAAAGGATAATTATCGTGAAAAAAATATTGCTTTTTGGTGCCGGAAAATCTGCCACCGTGTTAATTGATTATTTGATTGCTGAGGCCCCTGCCAATAACTGGATCATCATCATTGCGGATGCAAACCGGGAACAGATTTTACTCAAGACAAATAATTCAGCTTTGGTGGAAGCTATTCAAACAGATATTACCAATGATGCCCAGCGATCAAAATTAATAGAGCGGGCGTCAATCGTAATTTCGATGATGCCTCCCGCCCTGCATTTTTTGATTGCCAAAGATTGCGTGGAATATGGCAAAAATTTATTAACCGCTTCTTACCTGGATGGCTCGATAAAAAGCCTGGAGACTGAAATTCAAAACAAAAAATTATTGTTTATCTGTGAGATGGGACTGGATCCGGGAATTGACCACATGAGCGCCATGAAGATAATTGATGACATAAAAGCAAAAGGCGGTGTAATTACGTCTTTTAAGAGTCATTGTGGTGGTTTGGTAGCACCCGAAAGTGACGACAATCCCTGGCATTATAAAAT
>JBBQTL010000388.1:0-2725 GCA_038213285.1 Chitinophagales bacterium | reverse complement strand
GTGCATTTCAAATCCGATAGCTATCGGATTTGAAATGCACCCAACATAGCGTATCGTATTTACGCAGCAGTTTGTGTCGATATCCATCACTATATTTCGAAAGGAATAAATTCCTGAGATTTTAATTTGATTCCAGATTTTAAGAAAGCATTCTTGGCTTAAATTATAATGCGAATCTTATAAATTTAACGGTGGTATTTAACCCTTAGCAGAACTATCTTTTTGAAGATGCTGACCTTATTACCTTAACACCATTTCATCTCCGTGTTGCATGCATATCATTGGTTCAGTATCCAAATTAACATGCCAGTAGTGAAAATATACTTCTGCATTATTTTGGTTTATTGATTATTTTTGAGGGTTATGAACAACGCTACGATTTTCGATTCCATTTTTGAACCTGCCCTTGTAAAAGAGATGTACCAGTTTGGTGAAATAAAGCAATTTAAAGAAGGTGATATTGTAATGGATTATGGTAAATATATTCGCATGATGCCAATTGTTTTAAAAGGCACGTTGAAGGTGTTACGCATGGATGAAAACGGCAAAGAAATTCTATTGTATTATCTAACCAGTAATGAGAGTTGTTCCATGGCCTATAGCTGCTGTGTAGAGGCCAAAAAAAGTGAAGTAAAAGCAATTGCAGAAGATGATATTGAACTGATCGCCATCCCCCATATTAAATTAGACGAATGGCTTTGTAAATATCCAAGCTGGAAAAACTACATCATGCGTAGCTTTAATGAACGCTTTTTGGAATTACTAAAATCAATTGAAAGCATTGCTTTTCATAAATTAGATGAACGGCTGATCGCTTACCTCGCCGAAAAAAAACGTTTATCGGGCTCGGCTGTCATTAAAGCATCCCATTATTTAATTGCTGATGAACTGGCAACCTCCCGGGTGGTTATTTCCCGCCTGTTGAAACAACTGGAAAATGATGGCAGGATTTTGTTGTACCGCAATGAAATTAAACTGATGAAAGGGTTTGACTAAGAGTTTATAAAAAACAAATATTCAGCAGGTAAAATTTTAAATACTATTTACCAGGTACACAATAAGGAAGACGCTGATTAAAAAAATAAATCCTGTAAGCATTGTCAAAAGCAATGAGGAGTGACGGTAGTACCCCTGGTTCAATTGCTTTTCTGTTGTTTTATAGCGAATATATGACAGTACTGCAATAACAGTTCCAACTACAACCAATACAATGCCCACAATGCCTGAATACCCCTTCTGCTGAATGATGTTTTCCTTTCCCAGTATCAGTGAAATCTGACGTACAAATAAAGAAAACTTTACCACCACGAAACCAAAAGCCATAATCCCGATACTGGTACGAATCCAGGCAAGAAAGGTTCGTTCGTTGGCTAAATGATCAGTAGGATTGCCTTGCTTTTTAAGTTCATCCATTGTTAAAGATTGATTGTTATTAATTGTGATTGAAGTTAGCATATTAACTAACTGTTCCCTTTATAAAGGTTGTATAAAAAATCCGCTTGCCATTGGATGTCGCACCTGGCAATACCATAATATTACCCCCTTACGAGGTATAAATATAAATGGCTATGGATACACAGTGGCCCAACCAGTGTGCTGCCAGCGTATTATTCTTCATCCTGCCGCTTACCGGGCAGCGCCTTATTAAACTATCTTATGTTGAAGGGCATATCGTATCAACAGCGCAGTATTCTTAACATTCAGTTTACGCATCAGGCTTTTACGGTGGGTATCAACCGTACTCAGACTTAGAAATAACTTTGCCGCAATTTCAGGATTGGTAAAGCCCTCCGCTATCATTCTCAGCACTTCATTTTCTCTTCTTGTTAATACGGGTGAATCTTCCGGGGCTGCATTTTTGAGCGTGATAGCTGCTTCATTACTAAGGTATGTTTTTCCTGCGGCTACCGTATGAATGGCTTCTGTTATTTCCTCCCTGCCGGCATTTTTCAACAGGTAACCGCTGGCTCCATTCTCCATCATGGTATCAATAAAAGTAAACTGGTTAAAGGTACTAAGGCCGATTACAAAAATACCCGGGTACTGTCGCCTCACTTCCAGGCAAAGGTCGATCCCGGATTTATCCGGCAGGTTGATATCCATCAAAATAACATCCGGCTGCCGGCTTTTTACAAAAGCAAGACAGGATGATGCATTGGACGCATGCCCGATTAATTCAATGTCATTTTCCTGTTCCAGTAAGGAGCGGATGCCTTCAATCACCATGTAGTGATCATCTACTATCAATACCTGTATCGGTTTCATATCTTAATTTCTATGTTTACGGATGTACCGTTGTTTGGTTCCGAATGAATATCCAGTTTGCCATCCAGGTAATCGATGCGGCTGTAAATATTGGCCCAGCCAATGCCGTTCGAATGCTTCAATAGTTGGGTATCAAACCCCTTACCATCATCTTCCACTGTAATCAATAGTTTATCACCCGCTTTATTGAGTTGTACTACAGCCCGGGTGGCGGCGGCATGTTTAATGATGTTATTGATCAGCTCCTGTATGATTCGGTAAATGGTAACACTGGTGGTTGGGTTCACACTAATTTGGTCTGCGTCATACGATTGGTACACTACTTTTAAAATGCACCACGGACACAGGGGTTTAAATCATCCTGTAAAAAATATCATCAGCGGTAAATGTGAAATCACGACACAGAACCATGGTTTTGGGGTGGATCCTGTTGCTGTAAAGGCATCAGACAAAGTGGAGA
>JBBQTL010000387.1:0-2743 GCA_038213285.1 Chitinophagales bacterium | reverse complement strand
CAAAACCAGCGGTATTTGATAAAAACGGATGGCACGAGTTTCCTTACCTGGATATGGGAGAATTTTACAGCGAATATGCATCATACACAGTTGCTGTTACCGTTCCTTCCGGCTATGTGGTTGGCGCAACCGGTACCCTGCAAACCAACAATGAACTGGCGCTGTATAAAAATATTGGTACAAAGAATATTACTAACAGGAATGGGCAGCCTGTCTTGTATAAAACGGTTGATGAAAAGGCGACCAAAACACTTACTTATTTTGCGGATAAGGTTCCGGATTTTGCCTGGTTTGCAGATAAGGAATTTGTAATACAGTATGATACGGTGCAATTGTCAACCGGTAAAATAATCGATGCCTTTAGCTTTTATCATAACCGGAAGAAAACCATCTGGAACAACAGTATCGATTATATCAAAGATGGCGTAAAGAAATACAGTGAATGGATTGGGGAGTATGGTTACCCGGTAGTACAGGTAGTGGAGGGGCCAAAGAATAATTCGAGCGGTGGTATGGAATACCCCATGATCACATTAATCACCAGTCCGGATGCGAAAATTGAAACCCTGGATGCGGTGATTGTACATGAGATAGGCCACAACTGGTTTATGAGTATGCTGGGTAGCAATGAAAGAGCACATACATGGATGGATGAGGGCCTCAACAGTTACTACCAGTTTAGGTATGAAGCGGAAAAATACCGCAGCAACGCTATTTTCGGCAGTGCCTTGCCTTCTTCATTGAAGTCGTTACCCTCCGATAAATTCCTGGAGCTCATTTACCAGAATTTACAGGAAATACCGATGCAAACTGCCATGGAAACACCGGCAGCCAAATTTTCGGGCAGCCAGGAATATGGACTTATTTCTTATGTAAAAACGGCCGTGTGGATGTACTTGCTGGAATCTGCCGTGGGCAGGGAAAAAGTTGACAATGCGGTCCATCTTTATTTTTTAAAATGGAAGGATAAACACCCGCAGCCGGAAGATATGAAGGCGGCATTTGAAGACGGAACAGGTGGGAAGTTGGATCAGTTTTTTGAGTTGATAAATAAAGAAGGGAAGTTTTAGGGGGGGGTGATCCGATAGCTATCGGATGGTGAATGGTGAATGCATAATTAAGAATTAAAAATTAAGAATTAAGAAAGGTCAATCGAAAAAATTAATACTTTTCCGATTGACCTTTTTTTTGAATACATCTATTTATTATTTAGATGAAAATTTTTTCCCTGCCAACAGTTTTTCACTACTTATTCCGGGTGCGATAACTATCAGATCACCATTCACCATTTACCATCCGATAGCTATCGGATCACCATTGCCCTAAAAACTCATATCATCTGCACTGGGTCCATAACTGCCTGGGATCGGTACATCCAGCAAGCGGAGATAAACGCCCATTTGTGCCCGGTGATGTATGGTTTGGCTAAATGCCATTCTTATTACCTCTGCCTTGGGGTCGGTACTATAAATTTGCTCCCCGTTGCGCAGAGTCCAGTTATCGGCTAATTGTTCTTCTTTGGCTGTTTCCAGTGCAGCCTTTCCTTCTGCCAGGCTTTTCTCAAACGCAGCAAGCACTTCGGCCGTGGTGCCAATGTTTAATGGGGTATAGCCATTTGTCGCAAAATCCAGCTCGCTGGTATTTAGTATTAGGGTTACCCATCCCGGTAATTCGGCAATATGGGCGGCCAGTTGCTGCACCGACATGCTTTTTTCATGGGGTTTCCACTGAAATTTATCGTCGGGAATAATGGACAACATTTTACGGGTAGTTTTGGCTTCGGCTTCCAGCTCTTTTAAAAAGGTTTGAATCATTGACATACGTTTTGTTTTTTTGATGATAACACAAAGTAACCATGCTCCACTGACAGCCCTATGGCAGTGTGATTTTTAAAATCAAAAAATAATTCAATAATTTACCGGCAGCAATTTCATGTAGTCCTTCACTTCCAGGTGATCCATTTTTAGAAAGGGTAGTGCTGTATCGGTCACCTTTAATATCCGGGATACTTTAAAATCGCGGTAGTCTTTTCGCAGGTGGCACCAGGCTATCAGGTGCCAGCTAAAAGCGTAAAAAATTAATCCAACCGGTTCGGCTTTTCTCCGGCTTACCTCTTCCTTATTGTTTTTATAATCAAATTCAATGATCGTTTTTGCTGAGATGGTTTGTTGAAGCAAGGATAAATATTCATAATCATTGTTAAAGCAGGTTGGTAACTGGTGCCTGATATTTTGATTGAGTTTTTCCAGTTTTTCTTTCTGTGAATAACGGAGCACAGCCTTTACTTTATTCAGTGCATTGGAATAATGGGTTTGAATGGATTTATCCGTAAAAGCATATACCACAGATTCCATTAAAAGAAGTGCATTGGCTTCATCTGAGTTAAAAGCCACCGGCGGTAAAAAATATCCGGGTACAACGAAATAACCCTTCGATTGCTCGAAGCTAACGGGAATGCCTAGTTCAGTTAAAGCCTTAATGTCTCTGTACACGGTGCGTACGCTGATGTGGAACTTGTCAGCTATTTTTTCGGCTGGTACAAATTTCTTTGATTGTAACAGGGTTATTATTCCAAAGAGTCTGTCGATACGGTTCATGTAATTATGTTGAAATTATTTTTTCCTGTTGAAGTTAAATAAATTAAGCGATTGAAGGAATGTGGGTGTATAAAGTTTACATCTTATTAAAAGGTGTAAACTTTATTTAAGATGGGTGTAATTTAAATAGTCAGATAGGGTGGGAC
>JBBQTL010000386.1:0-2755 GCA_038213285.1 Chitinophagales bacterium | reverse complement strand
ATGGACACAAGCAATGCCCATGTAAAAACGGAAGTGCGGATGACCTATGATCAAAACAATCTTTACCTGTTGGCCTCCTGCTATAATGGAATGGCCGGCCCGGAAGTGGTAGAATCATTAAGACGTGATTTTGATTTTCTGAAGAACGACAATTTTGTTTTGTTTTTGGATCCATTTAATGATAATACAAATGGGTTTGCTTTTGGCGCCAATTCAGCCGGAGCACAATGGGATGGATTGATGTATGAAGGTGGGAAGGTTGATTTAAACTGGGATAATTTATGGAAGTCGGCAGTAAAACATTATGATGATAAATGGGTGTTGGAAATGGCCATACCTTTCAAAACCCTGCGTTTTAAAAAAGGGATTAAAAACTGGGGGATCAATTTCAGCAGGAACGATTTGAAAACCTCGGAAAAATCAAGCTGGGCGCCGGTACCCAGGCAATTCCCCACCGCTTCACTGGCCTATACAGGCACACTGGTATGGGAAGAACCACCCCCTGTGCAGGGAAGCAATATTTCAGTGATTCCTTATTTTATCTCCGGCATTTCGAAAGGGTATCATCCGGCTTTACCTAATAGGTATAAACACCAGGTTGGCCTCGATGCTAAAGTAGCCATCACCTCTTCCTTAAATCTTGACCTGACCGTAAATCCTGATTTTTCACAGGTGGAGGTTGACCGGCAGGTTACCAACCTTGATCGGTATGAATTATTTTTTCCGGAGCGAAGACAGTTTTTTATTGAAAATGGGGACCAGTTAAATAATTTTGGAACCCCCGCTATCCGTCCTTTTTTTTCTCGTCGTATCGGCTTGGGAGTGCCTATAGAATATGGGGGCAGGTTAAGTGGCAAGCTCAATCGTAACTGGCGGGTTACTGCAATGGATATGCAAACTGCCCGGCAGGAAAAGACCGCTGCGCCCGGTCAGAATTTTGCGGTATTTGCATTGCAAAGAAGACTTTTTTCCCGTTCAAATATTGGCATCCTTTTCATTAATATGCAATCCAATAAATATCCCGGCGAAAAGGATTCTTTGCTTCCCCCTTATTTAAGCTACAACCGCAATATTGGATTAGAATATAACCTTGCGTCAAAATCTAATTTGTGGACAGGTAAGTTATTGTTTTTAAAATCGTATAGTCCAAAAATATCCGGTGATGATTTTGCGCATGCCGGTAACCTGCAATATTCAGGTAAACATTGGTTGATAAATATGGCGTATGAATCGTTGGGAAAAAACTACAATGCCCAGGTTGGATATGTACCACGCAGGGAATATGTAAAAATAAATTCGCAAATCGGGTATACCTTCTTTCCACATGGCAGCAGTGTACTATCGCACGGACTTCAGTTAAATGTTATTTACTTTTATAATAAAAAATTTATACAAACCGATTACGAAAATCTGCTTACTTACTTAATTACCTTTCGAAACAGGGCTACACTTTCTTCGGTTTTGATTGACGATTATGTACAGTTGCTTTTCCCTTTTGATCCAACTAACAGCGGCAAAGATTCTTTAAAATTTGCTTCCATTCATAAATGGAAAACTTCCGGATTCGATTTTGTATCCAGCCAACAAAAATTATTTACCTATGGTTTTGCATTTCGGTATGGTGGATATTATGCCGACGGCAAAAAAATTGTGTTCAGCACCAATGTAGGTTACCGCTTTCAGCCATTTCTTAATCTTACCTTAAATGCTTCTTACAGCCAGCTACTTCTGCCACAGCCATGGGGCCATACTTCCTTTTGGCTAATAGGTCCCAGGATAGATTTAACAATGACCAACAAACTGTTTTTTACAACTTATATTCAATACAATGAGCAGTTTAAAAACACCAATATTAATGCAAGGCTGCAATGGAGATACCAGCCAGGTTCCGACTTGTTCCTGGTGTATACCGACAATTACCTGGTTTCTCCATTTTCAATAAGGAACAGGGCAGTTGTATTAAAATTCAATTACAGGTTGAATTTATAAAATCCGGCATTTTATTAAACCGAAAATATCACCTTTCAAAAAATGGCAGTTAAATTTTAAACAAACAAATCAAAGTATGCTACAGGCGGTTAAGTGACCCTCCCGTTAGGCTGGGTTTTATGTTAAAACAAGTGTGCGTTTTATCTTTCAAGAGTCCACAGCCAGGCGTCTCCAATTTCATCATCCTGTACAATTTCGGCAAAGTTAAATCCGTTATTCTGTAAAATTTTTGTTGAAGCGTTAGATTCAGGTGCTGTTTTAGCTGTTACTATTATTGACGGGTTGAATTGTTGAGAAATGAATACAAGTCCCTTACAGGAAAAAGATGATACTCCTTGTCTTTCATATTCTTCGAATGTCCAATATGCAATTTCCACTTTCCCTTCTAAAGGTTGTCCAGTAAAACCACAAGAGCCAACAATTTTGTTTTCTTTTATCACAAAGTATCCAACCCACGGTAAATTGTAGCCCATTTTTTGATAGTATTCATCGTAGGTTTTCAACAACATTTGATAATTGCCTGAACCATACATTTCTTTCGATTTGTCAGCATTTAATTCTATGATTTTAAGTTCCATTTGGCTTACAGTTTTAACACAATTTACAGATTAACTGCAAATTTTAATCGCTGGCTGTGAATAATTTGGGTGCCCGGACAAAATATAAAAGGGCCACTCAGACTTAAGCTTAAGTAATTCCTTTTACCAGCTACTAATGTAGTAAATATATAGTTTTGCAACGGTTGTAAAAAAGCCCTTCAATTATC
>JBBQTL010000385.1:0-2862 GCA_038213285.1 Chitinophagales bacterium | reverse complement strand
ATTGCCCCGTCCTTTAGGGCGGGATTAAAATGGGTACTAAAAAGAACGGCTTTAGCCGAAAGAATAATTTGGCTAAAGCCGGTAAAGAGAATAAAATCAGTTATCACCGCCCTAAAAGGAGCGGTGCAATTCAGATAGCTTGCATAACTAAATGACATTGAGCCGCGGCCTGTTACTACAGTTAACCATTCTGTTCCATCCAAATTCTTTGTACCCCCAGTTCCAATCCCCGCAGTTCCGCTAACCCCCTCAACCTGCCAATACCACTATACCCCGGGTTGGTTTTCTTTCGTAGGTCGTCCAGCATCTGGTGCCCATGATCGGGCCGCATGGCGATACAGGTATTGCGGCTATGCATTACCGCTACCAGTTCCTTTACCACGCCATACATATCCACGTCACCCTCCAGGTGGTTATCCTCATAAAAATCACCGGCTTCATTTCTTTTGGTGCTGCGGAGGTGTACAAAATTGATGCGGTTAGCAAATTCCTTTACCATGGCCGGTAAATCATTATCCGGCCTTACGCCAAATGATCCGGTACAAAAGCAAAGCCCATTGTTAAGCGATGGAACGGCACTGATAATATCCCTTACATCGGTAGCGGTACTCAATACCCTTGGCAATCCCAAAATAGGATAGGGGGGATCATCCGGGTGAATAACCATTTGTATACCCAATTCATCGCAAACCGGTATTACCTGTTGCAGAAAATAGATGAGATGTTGCTTTAATTGTACAGCAGTAATACCGTTGTATGCATCCAGCGCCAGTTGAAATTTTTCAAGCGTAAAACTTTCCTCGCTGCCCGGCAGACCGGCAATGATATTTCTTTCTAGGTTATGTATCTCTTCGGCGCTCATTCCGTCAAGGCGTTTTTTCGCATTGTCCAGCTCGGCTGTAGTGTATGCTGCTGATGCATTTGGCCGTTTTAGCAATAAGGTATCAAAAGCAATAAAGGCGGCTTTTTCAAAACGCAATGCCTTACTGCCATCTGCTGTTTCGTATGCAAGGTCAGTCCGGGTCCAGTCGAGTACCGGCATAAAATTATAGGTAATGATGCGGATATTACAGGCAGCAAGGTTTCGCAGGCTTTGCTGGTAGTTTTGAATATACTCCAGGTAGTTACCGGCTTGTGTTTTAATATTTTCGTGTACCGGCACGCTTTCTACCACGGTCCATTCCAGGCCAGCGGCTTCAATCATTTCCTTTCGTTGCTGAATCTCGTCCTGCGGCCATACCTCTCCGTTAGGTATATGGTGCAATGCGGTAACAATACCGGTACAACCGGCCTGTTTAATATCGGCAAGGCTAACAGGATCATTGGGGCCAAACCAACGCATGGTTTGAATAAAAGAAGATTTTATCGGGCTCATAATTAAGTTATAAATTGGGGTAAAATTACTATAAACTATAGTACAGGCAGTATGAAGTATTTAAAAACATTGTACATACAGGTAATCATTGGTATTGTACTGGGCATACTGGCAGGATGGTTGTTTCCTTCATTTGCGCCTTCCGGTAAACTAATCAGCGAAAAATTTATTGATCTCATCAAAATGATTATCGCACCAATCATTTTCTTTACCATCGTGTTAGGCATAGCAGGTGCGGGGGATATGAAGAAAGTAGGAAGGGTAGGAGGCAAGGGGCTGCTGTATTTCGAAATTGTAACTACCCTTGCGTTGATCATTGGTGTACTGGTCGCTCATTTTATAAAACCAGGTTCGGGTGTTAGTATCGATCACCTGCAGGGCGATAAAGTGGCTAAATTCACCAGCCAGGCAAAGGACTTAAACTGGGTGGAGTTTTTTACGCATATTATCCCGAATAATATTTTCAAGTCATTTGCTGAAGGGGATATATTGCAGATATTATTTTTCAGTATTTTGTTTGGCGCCGCACTCAGTAGTTTAGGCACTTACGGACATAGCCTGGTAACCACACTGGATAAAATCAGCAAAGTGATTTTCAACATCATGAAAATGATTATGTGGCTGGCACCGATCGGGGCTTTTGGTGGCATGGCTTATACCATCGGGCAGTTTGGGTTTGGCAGTTTGGTGGTATTGGGCAAACTGATGGTTTGTTTTTACATCACCGTTTTTTTATTTTTTGCAATCGTATTGAATTTGATTTGCCGGTTTAACGGGTTTAGTTTATGGAGATTATTGAAGTACATAAAGGAAGAATTACTGATCACCCTGGGCGCCAGCAGCAGTGAGCCCGCTTTGCCAAACATCATGCTGAAACTGGAGGCAGCCGGCTGCGATAAAAGCGTGGTTGGTTTAATTATCCCTACCGGTTACAGTTTTAATTTGGATGGTACGGCCATCTATCTTAGCATGAGTGTTATTTTCCTGGCGCAGGTATTTGGCATTGATCTTTCAACCGGGCAGCAGTTGACCATCATCGGCATTTTAATGATCACCAGCAAAGGAGCCGCCGGGGTTACAGGCAGTGGATTCATCGTGTTGGCTTCCACCTTAACTGCCATCAAAGTAATACCGGTGGAAGGATTGGCACTCTTGCTCGGAGTAGATCGCTTTATGAGCGAAGCCAGGGCCATCACCAATTTAATCGGCAATACCGTGGCGACGGTGGTAATTGCAAAAAGTGAAAATGCAGTCAACTTCCCCTTGTACAAAGCAGTGGTCGAAGATTCCCCTGTGTCCATTGCAGAATCAATTTAACGATCTGTAGTAGTCTTTCAACCAGGTGCATTGAGATGCACCAATAAATCCGGACAGTGAAGTTGCTTAAATTTGAGCAACAATGACATTATCTAAAAAGAAAAAAACACGTAGAAAATATGATTCATCTTTTAAAGAAGATGTTCTTAAAATGGTGGCTTCCGGACGCC
>JBBQTL010000384.1:0-2917 GCA_038213285.1 Chitinophagales bacterium | reverse complement strand
ATGCTGAAAATAAAAGGTGATTACCATCTTTCCGGTGTGCAGGGAATAACAGCAGTAGGTGTATATGAAACAACAGACAGTGTAAAATACTATGTCGATACCATCAATACGTTTGTAAAAATTCCGGATTCAATACAGGGTTTCCGGGTTACAGTGGATGAATATGATTTGTATGATGGCATACCTTATTACCCTGCTTATGAAATAAAGATAAAGGGCGAATGGAAACCATTGCCATCGTCCGACACGGCCATAAAAATCACCATTGAGGTTCCGGCAAAAGTTGCCTATGATTCTGCAAGACTGGCATTTGATGCATCTAATGATGGTTTTTCAAGGGCGTATTTTCGCTTTAAAACCTACAGGGATACGGTAACATTTGAGTGCCTGCTGCCGCAAAGTGTAACTGCTGTAAACCGCACCATTGTCAATGGCAATTTTAAAGACTCCGCTACCTGGAGCAAAGGCAGGCCGCCGCTTGCGGGTGATTCAATTATTATTTCAGCAGGGCATTTTATTGTGCTAGACAGCAGTGTGCAGGTGCGTTCTTTAAGAATTGACAGCCTTGGTACACTTACATTGAACAACGCTGCAAGGCAATTAAAACTCGGGGATAAAGAAGACGGCGCCTTTGTGCTGGATAATTACGGCACATTGAATATCAGTAATGGAAGCCTTACAGTAAACGGCCGGGTAAAATTAAATCGGGCATCAAGATTCAACATGACTGGTGGTACGCTGGTTGTTGATGGTAACACAGGCAATACCATTACCAGTCTTCAAAATGGCTTGTTTCTTTTTTCAGCGGCTCCGCAGATGCAGTCCTTTGCGTTTACCGGCGGTACATTACAGATAATTGATCCACCAATCGGCGTTGCCAGCCAGGCTATCAGTTGCCCTTACAATTTCGGTATCAACAGTACCCTGATTCTTGGTAATGGCATATCATTAACGGCAAGCAACAACCCTAATGGATTTGGTGGTGCAGGGTTTCCGCCTCAAATAGGCAGGCTGGTATTGGATGCCGGTACAGCAGGCGGTAACAGGCAATTGACTATTACACAACCGCTAAGCGTAAAAGGAGCTTTTGAAATAAGAACAGGTAGCAATTTAGTTATCAAAGCGCAGACAAGTGTAACGCAATAAATATGTTTGGTAAGGATTAATGTGAATTTTTATTTTCAGGGAAAAATGTCTTTTTTCTTATTGCCACTGAGGATAAAAAGTAGCAGATTTATAAAACAGTAAAAGTGTTGATGACCTTTTGATACTTTTTTCTATATAATTCTTTGGTGCATCTTTGGTTGGTAAAAATTAGAATTTACAAAAGCAATCTTTGTAGTTTTACTTGCTTTTTGTTTTTACGAAAAGATGCACTACGCCAGATTATTTGCATCATGCTGTTTTTTTACATTTTTCCTTTGAAAACCACGCTAATATCCTCCGTTGAAAAACGAACAACTATAATTTAAAAATTAACTGTAAAAGCCATTTTATTATGAAGCATATTTTTATTCTCTTTTTGCTGATGCAAGTATTTGCTGCAAAAATATTTGCACAAAATACCTTAACCAACTACGCCATTGGTAGTTTTGGTTCTGAAGCTTTTACCACCAACAATTTTAAATGTATCGGCGTGGGCAAGGGTAACCTTATTTGGGCTGGTACCCAGTATGGAGGGTTATACACTTATAGTGAAACATATAATATCTGGACAAAATCAGAAAGGCTTACCAATGTTTTTATCAATGATATAAAAGCCGATGCCGATAGTGGTATATGGATAGCTCAATCCGGACAGGCAAGTGTAGGGGGCAATTCTAATATTGCAGGCGGAATAAATTATTTCCGTGTGGCCAGCGATAATGTAAATAGTATGCGTTTCTTTAGTGTTGCAGGTACAACTACCGGTGCCGATTTGATAAGCCGAAATGTACGGTCACTTTATATAGACCAAAGCTATGGAGAAGCCAATAGCAGGCTTCCAAGAGTATGGGCAGCCCAGGGTACCTTCATCACATCATTCAATACCCGGCGTGGTGGATTAAGTATTGGGTTAAAGCCATTTGCTACATACTTTACCAATACTGATAGTGGATATGTTACCTCTTCATCAACCGGTGTTGCCCTCACGCCAATAAGTGAAGCGATTGGTGGAAACAGCGAGGAAGTGTGGGTAGCTGCACGACAAAACAGTGGTGGTTCGCAAATACTACGCTTTCAACCAAATGGAACCTATAAAGGTAAGTATGGTACTGCGGATACATCATTATTCCAGCCGGGCTTTTCTGCGCAGGCTATTCATTTTGATGCTGCGGGCAACCGTTGGATAGGTCTGAAATCGGGCGGATTGATTATAAAAACCAGTACTACCTGGCTAAAAATGGATGCGCCTTCCTTTTTTCAGCCCTCCACACAAGTGAACTTTAATGCAATTATTTCGGATGAGTTTGGCAATGTTTACATCGGAACAAATACCGGTTTGCTTCAGTATCAATCGAAAGATTACAACTCTTCTTCAAGCCCGGATTATACTCCATCTTATAATTACTATACTACCAACCAGGGTTTACCAAGCAATAATATTACCGGCCTTGCCTACGATCAAAAAAATGGCAGATTGCTCATTACAAGTAATGCCGGTGTAACATTTATGAATATTCGGGAACCTTTTATAAAAGGGGTAGTGTTTGATGTGTCGGCCAATATAGACAATGAAGAAAGAAAATATTCCGGGTTTGAAAAATCGAGGTTGAGTGGATTAACTACCGTGAGATTATTAAAGGACAATATAGAGGAGGAATTTACTTTTCCCGACGCTAATGGTATTTTTGAATTAAGGGAAGCAAATGATGTGGATGTTTACACGATAGAGATAAAATCTGTAATAGAAGGAAGAACAATAAAGTATATTTAT
>JBBQTL010000383.1:0-3047 GCA_038213285.1 Chitinophagales bacterium | reverse complement strand
CTCATTTAATTCTTTATTTACAATTTTTACATTCAGGGGCTGGTTGTATATGACATCTTCATTGTCAGTTATTATATAAAAATCTACTGACGGGTTATAGGAACAGGAATGTAAAAAATAAGAAAAGTACCAGGGATAAGTTCCATACCAGCAGGTGAGAATAGCGATATTATTTTTAGTGCCTACCATATTTTTAACGGTTCATTAAATTTAGTCAGAAGGGGTGAACTTATCATTTTTATAGGTTCATTATAAAAAGAATCCACCTGTCATACACATCTTAATTTTTCTTCGATATACCGTAAATAAGTTATTTAAATATTTCCTGCAATATTTTTTCCAATTTATGATCAGCTTCCGTTCCTTCGTATCTGCCGATTATAATGCCTTTCTGATCAATTAAAATCTTTGTAGGAAGAATATTTACATTAAACGCATCATTAATAGATTCAGTCTTATCTACTTCTTCCACTTTATTCTTTTTTATTCCTCTTAATATATGGTACCAAATCCCCACCTTATCATTTTCTATCGCTTTTTTCCAGGCATCTTGCATGAAATCATCATCTGCTACACCAATGATATCAAGTCCTTTATTATGATATTTGTTGAAAAGCCCAATAAGATGCGGAAAGCTTTTTCGGCAAGGCACACACCAATGTGCCCAAAAATCAAGAATTACATATCGCCCTTCAAAATCTGTTAGTTTTATTAGTTTATTATCTAGAGTTACTGTTTTAAAATCAGGTGCCTTTTGAGCAGGCATAGTTGACCTTTTTATATAAATTTGATCTTTTAATTGAACTCCATAAATACTTTTCCGTAATTTCTCATTCATATTATTGTAATACATCTGAAGAGAGTCGGGAGGTAACTTTCTATAATATGATTGCAATAAATAGCCGGTTACAAAAGATTGAGGATGTGTCGCAAAAAAATTAATTTCTAATTGCTTTATTTCTGCATATAAAGAGTCGATATTTATTTTAAGATCATCTTGTTTTTGGTATTCCTTTTCCTTTTCAAAATCTTCTATTATTTTTTTGTGCTTTAAATTCAGTATTTTTCTCTTAAAATTTAAGCTGTTAAAATCAATATGTGTTTTGGATCCAGAAAGCATCATTACAGTAAAAGGATTGGAACATAACTTTACTTTCATATTCGTAGGCTCAATGAACATAATTGCAGTTTTGTCATCGATGTTTTTGTCTCTACTTAGCTTTATAAAAGCAACAGCTGGCTCACTAATCATTCCTTTGAAGAAAAAATATCCATCTTGAATTTTGCAACTATCATTAACACCTTTCTCTTTTAAATTTGAATAATAGTTTAAATATATCATATCCCCTTGTTTTATATCAATAGACCCATGAATTTGAAATTTGTCTTTTAAAGATTGGCTTTTACCGTACAAAGAAAAAAGTAGTGACAGGGTGATATATATTACAGATTTTATACAAAAATAATTGCGATCAGACCAGAAGAAGTGTAACTGCTGTTTCATATTAAATTGATTACATAAAATTCAGTTATTTAAGTAAGGCTGCATTTTATTAGCAACCTTACTTATTAGTTTTACCTATGTGCAAATAGTACCGGTACTTGTGGCGTTCATTTCACATTTAAAGCCCGTACAACACTGGTCCTCAGGGTTTCCACCGCCAGAGGTTGAACAATTTTGACCATGTTGTGGAATGCATTTTTCGCTATTACTTCCTGCCATAATGTTCTTCATCTCAGCCCTGCTCAACTTTCCTTTTATGTTGGCAAGGCTCATTTTTTGTGTTTGCATTTTTTAAATTTTTATGCGTTTACAAAATTGGTTTGTGCCTGGTTTTTACCCCTACAGGCTTTGGCTGCCAACCACGGTGCTGCAGCGCCGCGTAGTTCCGCAAGGCTTTTCTTCCAGGGAACTATTCTGAAAGAAAATATTGTAAATCGCCGACATTGTATATATCAGGCAAATGGTGTCCATTTACAAAAAAACCAGGCGCAAAAGCAATACCCTTGTTAATGCACCACTTATTCATTGTCTCCACTTTGGTATCCTGTTTAACCAACTCGCCATACCATGGTATTTGGCCACCATCCGCCAAAAGGTGGGAACCGCAGTCCATGGCATCTAATTGGCGGTAAAGGGGAAATTTCAAGTAGGGTTATTTATAAATTTGAGAGGGGGAAAAATAAAAGGTGTCGGGTATAGGATCTAATAATCGGGGTTTTTTACTTACGGTTTTAAACATGACCAAGTGATATAGCATTGCCTCGTATGTATTGTTGTAAATTATTGATCCCTTATCCCATTTAATTTTACCTGGCGTACCCTCGGCAATAATAAAGTCAAAATGTGCTTTTATCTTACCCTCTTTTGCAGCTTTCTTTACTACCCAGGTCATGCTTTCAATATTGTTAGGGAAATCAAAAATGGAAGCGCCGATGTCTAACTCTTGCCACAGAAAATTACATTCGCAAAACGAAAAGAAGTCCTGACTTGTAAAAACTTTCTTATAGTCCCTGCTTTGCATAAATAACGTGTTCATCTGTTCGCTATTTCTATACAAACAAAATACACCAGTCAGGTAATCGTGCCGAACACCAATTACATCGCAATTGAGCAACATCTTATCTGTAATAAAATTCCTTATGTTTCCAAAGACAACATCAATATCAGCATAGCCCTAAAAATCGTAGCCATTAATCAACTCAGAAAAAATGACACCATAGGCTGGTTTGAAGTCACACAATTTGTAGGGGTTTGAAATAACTACCGGGATTCCCAGCTTTTGTCCGGCCACTTTGCTGACCTCATTAAAAGACCGGTTAATAAAACGTACATTGTTTGGTAATGCTCCGCCATATTCAATATCCGAAACAATGAAGAAATCTATCGATCTATTGAATCTACAGGAGTGACAGAAATAAATAAAATACCAAGGAAATAAACCGTAGTAAGGAATTATAATAGCGATATTATTTTTCATACAATAACTATCGTTCCTTTGCAATTAATTAATAGCTGACAGGATTTTTGCCTCAAATCTATTCTT
>JBBQTL010000382.1:0-3084 GCA_038213285.1 Chitinophagales bacterium | reverse complement strand
TTATTGATGTACGCTTCGCAATAGCCCAATCCCGAAATATATAATCCAGCGTAAGCGATCTTTTTCCGGATGTTGATTTGTTTTCTAAATAGCGGCATAGGATCTGCCTTATAAAAATCTTCATCCTTTTCAAATTGGTTACTGCCATCACCAATCCATTTTGCCTGCCAGTCACTACCCTTTAAAGCAGCCGTTTCAAAACTGGCAATAGAGCTCCATGAAGAAGCGATGCCGCTTTTATCGTACACTTTTACCCGCCACCAATATTTTGTGAAAGATTTTAGCGGAGCGCCGTTATATTCAATGTGTAAATTTTCCCCTGAAATGATTTTACCTGTTTGCCAAACATTTCCTTTCAAAAGTTTAGTGTCAATATCACTCACTTCTATTTCATAGGCCGTTTGTGACTGATTTCTTTCGGTGGTCGTAAATTTCCAGCTCAACCGGGGTTTTGCCATATCGATGCCCAATGGGTTTTCAATATACTCACATGATAGATTTGCCGGCTGCATGCCAGGTGCTGCAATCAATACCTGTAAAAAAGAAAAAAAAGAAATCGAAATAGATAGAATGATATTTTTCATATAGCAGACTTAATTAATTACAAATACATTTACGACAACTTTACATTAGTGAAGCCAGGTATCTTTCAAAAGCCTTTCCACTAAATCCTTTATTATTTTTATTCATTTTTAAATGGAAACAAAGTAGACCTGGTATGCGCTACTTTCATCAGTATTTCCAGTTCCCTCGCTTTACCCGGATATTTACCTGCCAGGTTATTTTTTTCTTCAGCATCCTTTGAGAGATCATATAATTCTACAGGCCCGTTCGGTTTAATATCTACCTGTAAACGAATCGCCTTCCATTTCCCTTTTCTTACCGCCTGCTTGCCACCCTGTTCATGAAATTCCCAATAGAGGTAATCATGTTGTTGCTGTGTTTTTTTTTGTGTTAACACCGGCACGATTGAAATACCGTCTGTTTTTTGAATAGGTCTTACATTGGCCAATGCTGCAAACGTGGCAAACATATCCCAAAAGGCACCTACATGTTCGCTCGAAGTGCCGGGCTTTACTACCCCATCCCATTTTGCAATAAATGGTACCCGGATACCTCCCTCAGAAAGATCACGTTTGGTACCGCGGAGTTCGCCTGCACTTTTAAAGAACCCCGGATCTCCACCGCCTTCTTTGTGAGGGCCATTATATCCGATACACCACACAAACCCCTGGATGAATTGTCAATAGGTTCATCACTAGTCACTATGTCCTGCCTTGGGCTATTGTTAGTCACTCAAACCTGCAGCATAAGCAAAACCCTGAATTTATGCCACAGTATTTGTCAGGGTACCAATATGATCTATTGAAATGCTGATTGAATCACCGCTTTGTAAAGTGAAAGAATTGGGAGGTACGATGCCTGTACCGGTCATTAAAAAAACACCTTGATTAAAATTATTTTCCCGGAATAAAAAACCGACCAGTTCGGTATGAGCCCGTTTCATCTGGCTGATCAATATAGCGTCATTAAACATCACCGTTTCATTTCTTGTGATGGTGATGCTGATGGAAGTATCCGGGGAAATGGGTTGTTCCGGAACATAGATGCAGGGGCCAAGTGCTGCACTGTCAGCGTACATTTTTGCCTGTGGAAGGTACAATGGGTTCTCGCCTTCAATACTTCTTGAACTCATGTCGTTACCAATCGTATACCCAACGATATTACCGGAAGAAGTAACAAACAAAGTAAGTTCGGGTTCCGGCACATCCCAGGTAGAATCTTTTCTTATTTTTACTTTCCCGTTGTTACCTACTGTCCTGGATGCGGTAGCTTTAAAAAACAACTCAGGCCTTTCTGCATCGTATACTTTATCATAAAACGTATCGCCGCCGGCTACTTTTGATTCTTCCATCCTTGCCTGCATGCTTCTTAAATAGGTAACACCTGCCGCCCATATTTCCTGGTTTTGTATGGGCGCCTGTACCTCTTCTTTTATTGCCAATGAATAATCATCCTGAGGGATTAGTTTACTGATTTCTTCATTTACCAGGCTGAATAAATTATCCCGGTTAATAAAATCATCCCAATTTGAATGAGCTGAAAGATAAAGTGATTCATCATGTTCAATGATAATACCAGCAGTCGTTTTATATATTTTCATTTTTCGGTTTTTAACTTATTGATATCTCCTATTCCGGCAAGCATGATACTTATCAAACTAATTGGAACAACAAGAATAAGAAAAAAATGGATTACATCGTTGATTATTTAATTCAGGTAAAAAAACTTTGCCCCGTATTGTTACTGATTGCCTTTCAGTTGCTCCGATGTTGGATGGTTCATTCATTACCGTTAAATAAAACCCATGCAATTCGCCATGTAATTTTTTTATGTAATCATGTTTTACGGGCACTGTTGTATTATAAAGTGATTGTGGATGATATGGTTTTCGTGTATGCTTTCTTTCAGACTAAAAGATTCAGGACGGTAGTAAAAGAAGTCATTGAAGAAGCATTCCTTCTCCAAAGCCGCCAATGCAATGTCAGTTATATTAATCAGCTCAAAACCGGGATAAAAAACAATGTGGCATCCCATGCAAATGGAGGTAAACAGGCTGGCATAGTGGAGTGTACTACCATCCCTTTTGTTGTTTTGCAAAACCAGATGCTGCTATTGGGCTGTTGGTTGTGGACAAAGTAAACCTGGTTTAATGAAAAAGACCGACCCCGAAATAACAATAGCATCCCTTGTAATTTATACATTACTGAGCATCGGTGTACACAATCATTACCAGGCGATAACGCCATTGATTTAAACCTCCTTCTTTACCTGGCGGGTATGGGGTACATAGGCTTACGATTGTTTTATAATTTTGATGATAGTTATATTGCCATCAGCATTAATTATTTCAAGTTTATATATCCCATTTGCCATGCGTTTTATAATGGTAATATCCCGGGTGGCGCTACCGCCGGTATGAACAATGTCTTCAACCAACAATACTTGGCCAAGTGAATTTGACAACCGGATTTTGTATTGGCCTTGTGGCATATTTTTTATTTGAAGACTTATAAGGCCTGC
>JBBQTL010000381.1:0-3099 GCA_038213285.1 Chitinophagales bacterium | reverse complement strand
TTTGTGTGAATACCGTGGCCAAAAGCTTTTTACAGGAGAGCCGGGGCAGGATGCTGTATTTCTATTCGATTGCCTCTCCGGTAGAATTCATCCTCGCCAAATTGTTATTTAATGTGATTCTGATGTTGCTGATGACTACTGTGAGTTTATTCTTATTCTTTCTTTTCTTAGATAATCCTGTTTCTAATAGCCTTCTATTTGCAGGCATTGCATTGTTGGGTGGCACCAGCATCTGTCTTGTTTTTACACTCATGAGCGCTATTGCAGCTAAAGCACAACAAAATGCGGCACTTATCGCTATATTAGGATTCCCGGTTATATTACCACAATTATTGTTACTTATGCGTTTGAGCAAGGCCGCTTTTGCCGAAGTTTTTAGAGACGGCGCTGTATTTCAACTGGTAGGTTTAACTGTGTTGATGGATATAATGGTGGTTATTCTAGCCGTTATTTTATTCCCTTATCTATGGAAAGATTAAACCATTGATTCTCCTTAAAATCTTTTAATTTTTAAATTAGGTGCCTGAGATTCCCATAACTTTGCGCCACTCATTAAAAAACGGTCATTTGCACAAGGGCTGGTGGAAAATATTATCTTTCTTATTATTGGTTTACACGATAGTGGCCGGCTTTCTGTGGGAAGTGCCCAGGCTATTTATTCTGAACGAATCTATCCGAAATCTTTATTTTCATGTTTGCATGTGGTTTGGTATGATGATCCTTCTGGGTATCAGTTTTGTGTACAGTATAAAATACCTTCGCGGTTTTAACTATCGTAACGATCTTTTTGCCAGCAATTTTGCATCAGTAGGTACATTATTTGGCCTGTTGGGATACCTCACGGGCATGTTGTGGGTTTCGGTTACCTGGGTTACCGATCAGGGGCAGTCGTTTGGTAGTGTTTTAAAGGAGCCCAAATTAATTGGAGCCGCTATTGCATTATTGATCTATGGTGCTTATTTTGTTTTAAGGGGATCCTTCACTGATATTGATAAAAGAGCCAGAATAAGCGCTGTATATAATATATTCGCTTTTGTGATGCTTTTCCCTAGTATTTGGATTATTCCAAGATTGGTGGGAAGTTTACATCCTGGTGCACCTGGAAGTGATAGCGGTAATCCTGCTTTAGATCGTCGGGATATGGACAGTTTGATGCGCATGGTATTTTATCCGGCGGTAATTGGATGGACCTTACTGGGCGTATGGATTGCCACATTGAAAATAAGATTAGAATTGCATAGGGATAAAAAATTAATCCATGAATAAATTGTTTGCTTGCGTTTTATTATTCTGTCTGGGAACCTTTTTTTCCATTCCAAGTTTTGCCCAGGAAAAGCCCGAAATGGCAGATGTTCTTCGCAGCAATGGTAAGATCTATGTTGTAGTAGCAGTTTGCCTTACTATTTTAGTTGGACTATTTATTTACACTTGGCTTATCGACCGTAAAATAAGCAGGATCGAAAAAGAAGACAACAGGTAAGTATAAAATATACCCATCACATTTAGAAATAAAAAACCTAACATATGTCATCTAACCAGCAGTATAGCTTCTTTCAAAGCGTTGAAAAAAGTTTTGATAAAGCAGCTAAATTTACCAAATGGGATCTTGGAATCCTGGAGCAGATCAAAGCTTGTAATAGTGTATATCAAATGCGTTTCCCGGTAACCCGCGACGATGGAAGCATCGAAGTAATTGAAGCGTATCGAGTACAACATAGTCAGCATAAATCCCCCTGTAAAGGTGGAATTCGTTTTAGCGACGAAGTTAACCAAGATGAAGTAATGGCATTGGCGTCATTAATGACCTACAAATGTGCCATTGTAAATGTGCCTTTTGGTGGCGGTAAAGGAGGCATAAAAATCAACCCACGCAATTATTCTACGTATGAGTTGGAGAAAATCACTCGCAGATATACAGCAGAACTGGTAAAGAAAAACTTTATTGGCCCGGGCATTGATGTACCGGCACCCGATTATGGTACCGGCCCAAGAGAAATGGCCTGGATCGTTGATACATACGCTTCTCTGAAACCAGGCGAAATTGATGCAGCAGGATGTGTAACCGGAAAACCGATTACGCAAGGTGGTGTTCGCGGACGTACGGAAGCAACTGGCTTAGGGGTTTTCTTCGGAATCCGTGAAGTATGTAATATGCCTGAGGTAATGCAAAAATTAGGTTTACAATTGGGCATCAGAGGAAAAAGAGTAGTGGTACAAGGTATAGGTAATGTTGGCTATCATTGTGCAAAATTTTTCCGCGAAAATGGAGCCATAGTGGTTTGTATTTCTGAACATGATGGCGCTGTATATAATGAAGAAGGTTTGCATGAAGACCAATTGATTCAATATAGAAAAGATACAGGTTCTATCATCAATTTCCCAGGCGCTACCACGCTTGCCAAAAAAGAGGATGCCCTTGAATTGGAGTGTGATATTTTGATCCCGGCTGCATTGGAAAATGTTATCAATGGAGATAATGCACCTCGTATCAAAGCGAAAATCATAGGAGAAGCGGCTAACGGACCTTGTACGCCAGAGGCGGATGAGATATTTGTACAAAGAGGTATTTTATGTGTACCGGATATGTACTTAAATGCTGGCGGTGTAACTGTTAGTTATTTTGAGTGGTTAAAAAACCTTAGCCATGTACGTTATGGCCGCATGGAACAACGTTTTACAGAAAATTTAAATGCTCAGATCCTCGGACAAATAGAAGGACTTACCGGCAAATCAGTTCCTGATGCAGAACGTAAGTTCATCATGCATGGACCAGATGAACAAGATCTTGTGCACAGTGGACTGGAAGAAACCATGATTGCTGCAACCCATGAGATCATGGATATTTGGAAAAGCAATCCTAACATCCCGGATATGCGTACTGCCGCTTATGTAAGTGCGATCAATAAAGTGGCTACCAGCTATGCAGAGCTAGGTATTTTCCCATAATAGATATTAAATTTTACCAAAAAAATCCCGCTATGAAAGCGGGATTTTTTATGCATGTATTTGTTGGAATTTCAACACTCTTTATGCTCCTTTCAATTCAGTAATCGGAAGAAATTCACCTTCTTTGATTTCAAAACCCATGGTATAACTACC
>JBBQTL010000380.1:0-3103 GCA_038213285.1 Chitinophagales bacterium | reverse complement strand
CGTTGAGAAGAGCATATACCACAAGATAAAGTCGTACGTACGTGTAAATCAAAATTTTACGTATGAAAAACTTATTAGTTATTTTAATTACTGGTTTCATTTTATCCTTGTTCCCGGGAACTTTGATGGCACAAACCCGTGTGAATAATATCCGGTTTTCTGAAACTGCCGGAGATTTGCATTTTATTGAAGGAATAGAAATCAAAGCGGGTGGCGTTCAACAGTTCATTGCTGCAGACGAACCTGCCAGTAAACCAATTTTAAATAAGGCTGGGTCACCATCACTTAACTCAACCGCTGCTTTATTCATTGAACAATGTCAACCCTGGCAATTCACCTTTGCTCAAATAATGGATGTAGAAGTAGAATTGCTGAGTAATGTAATTTTATTTGGCTTCATCCAAGATTGGTGGCAAACCCGTTACCGATATGGAGGTACCACAAGAAAGGGCATTGATTGCAGCGCTTTTACAGGATTGTTGTTAGAAACAGTGTATGGATTTCAGATACCCCGAACGGCCAGGGAGCAGTTTGCCGCTACTGAAAAAATCGATCCTACTTTGTTGCAGGAAGGAGATTTACTCTTCTTCAATACCCGAGGCGGCATCAGTCATGTTGGTGTTTATTTAATGCATGGATTTTTGTTCACGCCAGCACAAGTTTAGGTGTAACAATCAGCCGCTTGGAAGATCCTTATTATAAGTCTAGGTTTATCTCTGCCGGCAGGGTTGTACAACCCGATCTGGAAGAAGTACTAACAGGTACTACACAACTTCATTAATCATTCATTATTTGCTTTTCTTAATTCTCAGAGTTTTTCAAGGGATGGCTTTTGTGTAGATATAAAAGTTTTTATTGACCAGCAACCCTTTGAAATTTTTTCGCTTTTTTTTGTTCAATACCAGGGTTTGCCAGTTTTCTGTGGGATAGATCCATGTTTCTTTTTGCTGATCCGAAAATTTTATTTTCAGTGGAAGGTGAAAGCCCGGTACCACCTCCGTGTACCGATATTGCATGCGATTATCGCTAATTTTATATTGTAGTTCGGGAATGTTAGTGGTACGTAAATACTGATCAAAAACAGTTGAAAAATCAATGCCTGCTTCTTTAATGATGTACCCTTCTATTTCTTTACCTGTAACGGTACGATGGTAAAATGTTTTGCCCAAGCCATGCAGGATTTTTCTGAATTTTTTATCGTTATTGATCACTTGTCGTATGCTATGCAACATATTGCCTCCCTTATAATACATGTCGATACTGCCACTTTTATTTACCCCATAATATCCGATGATATTGCGGTCATTACTAATGTTTTTCCGAATGCCGATGGCATACTCGTTCCCCGCTTTTTTTCCATAATGATAATCGGTGAAAAGGGTTTCGCTGTAATTGGTAAAACTTTCGTGTACCCACATATCGGCGATATCTTTTGAAGTTATGCTATTGCCAAACCATTCATGTCCGCTTTCATGTATAATGATGAAATCCCACAACAATCCCCATCCCGTACCTGATAAATCTGATCCAAGATACCCCTTCATGTATTCGTTACCGTAAGCGGTGGCACTTTGGTGTTCCATGCCCAGGTGTGGCGATTCTACCAGTTTATATCCATCCTCATAAAAGGGATAAGGACCAAACCAATATTCAAATGCTTGTAACATTCGGGGTACATCTGTAAATTGTTTTTTTGCTTTTTCAAGATGATAAGCTAACACCCAGTAATCGAGAGATAGAGGCCCGTTTTTGCCGGCATAGATTTCTGAGAAATGTACAAATTTTGCAATCGTAGGTATGATCGTATAATTATTGATCGGATTTTTCACTTCCCAGGAATAAAGTGTGCTGCCATTATTTAATTTTTCGATGGCGATGAGTTTTCCATTGCCTACAGCTTGTAAACTATCGGGTACCCGTATTCGCAATATGGCGCCCAGATCGGGTTCATCACTTTGATGGTCTTTGCATGGGTACCACATACTGGCGCCCATGCCTTGTGCTGTTACACTTACAAAAGGATTTTGAAGTGAATCTTTGTTCCAGATCCATCCATTATCCCAGGGAGCTCTCAATGCTTTTTTCGGTTTGCCGTGAAACCAGGCAGTAATCGTTCTTTCTTTGGGCGTAGTTAAAAGTGCTGCTTTATTTTCGTTTATCTGCACCCAATACACATTTCCCTCTCTATAAAAAGAAAATCGGGAAGCGCCATCGCCCACACTGTCCAGTAACATCGGTTCCTGCAAATCGATTTGAATGAGGGTCATTCCGCTATCCATCAGGCGAATGTGATTGATGCCTTTTATTGTTTCTTGCAGCAAATCAGGTTCAACCGTTAGATCATAATGCAATACATCCCAAAGTATTCTTCCGGGTCCCACACTTCCCCTCAAGGTATCTTGTTTTGTAAAAGGAGGGTAGGGGATTTTTTCCTGCGCCCACAAAGGCTGGTGGAAAAGAAAGCAAAATAAGTACACTAATTTTTTATAGCGGTTGTGATGATAGGAAAGCATAGATCAACAAATTAGTATTTTAATGGAATACATACCGGAAAGGTAAGAAGGGGAATGGTATAAATGATAATCAAGGCACCAGAAATGCATTCTTATGTTTACTTTTAACGTATACACTTTATTCCATGTTCCTTCGAAGAGATGTTATACATTTTTTGTTTGCGTTGATGGGGCTAACCTCGATGTTTTCTTGTACAACGGAAAGAAATAAAGGGAAAAAAATTTTTCGGTATAATGAGTCTTCGGGTATTTCTACATTAGACCCTGCCTATGCCCGAAACCAGGCGATTATGTGGCCCGTGCACCAGTTGTTTAATACCTTGGTGGAAGTAAATCAGCAACTGGAAATCGTTCCTTCTTTGGCCAGGCATTGGACGATCTCTGCCGATAAGCGCACCATCACGTTTATCCTGCGTACGGATGTTTATTTTCATGATGATCCTGTATTTCCCAAAGGTAAAGGCCGAAAGCTGGTGGCTGAAGATGTAGCCTTTAGTTTTAAGCGAATTTTAGATCCTGCTACCGCCAGTTCGGGTGCGTGGATCTTTAACAATAAAGTAGATGCTATACAAGCATTTGAAGCAATGAAT
>JBBQTL010000379.1:0-3116 GCA_038213285.1 Chitinophagales bacterium | reverse complement strand
CTATCACCTTTTGCATTTTTTAATTGCCCCATCACTTCATCGTAGGTCCTGTTTTCTTTGGTGATATACACTACATACTTAATTGGACTTTTGCGCAGTCCGGGTAATACGGGCACCGGATTATTAATGTCATCTTTTACCTGTGTGCTCACAAAAGTATTGGCGATTGTTTGCTTTGTGTAGTTCTTTAACCTGGCGGCGGTTGGCATCATTACTTTTTGAAAACTACCTAACTGAATATCGCCAATATAGGTACCCTGCGGCGGCTTTACAAAACCTGCACCACCATTGGGCCCGGCACCCAGTCCCCTGCAGGTGATGATATACATTTCCTTTTCATCCTTCGATAATTGTACTCTCGTTGGCCCCCAACCTGTGGGGATCAATCCTTTGGTAGTTTTAGTAGCTACATCTATTACCGCCACTGCATTAAAACCCAGCAATGCAACGTACAATGTTTTTTCATCCTTACTTAAGGCAATTCCAAATGGCAACAGTCCACGAAATTTATCAATCCGCTGATCCACTTTTATGGGAATATGACCGAGTAACTTATGATGCCTGTAATCAATAATCGAAATATTATCGTTGCTGGCATTAGAAACATACGCAAAGTTTTTGCCAACGGCAATTGAATTAGGACTTGCCCCGCCTACCACTTCAGCATCTTCAATCATCTCCCCAATTTGATGACCTGTTTTAAATTTATCCGTCACTTTATTGGTTGCCAGGTCAATGGTAAATACACTCATTGCTTCAGGTGAATGCGGGCTTCCCACACCGGGTATTTCTTTACCTTCTATTTCTGTTCCTTCAATTGATTCCTTTGTATTATCCCCGTAAGGATGATGGGGGATTACCATTGAATTATAGTTTTCTTTCGTCATGCCTTTTACCATCGGGTACGCATACATACCCACGTTTGCAACAAAGGCTGTTTGCTTATCCGCACTGAGCGCAAGGCCAAATGGCTGACGGCCCGCCGGAATGGAAGCAGTAATCTTCCTGTTGCCGATATCATACCTGACCATTCGGAAATTCCCCCTGTCGAGAATGAGCAATTCGTTGTTTGCTTCGTTCAATAAAAGATCCGATGTAAAACTATCCTCAAACTCAACTTCGTCTACCATTCCGTCTAATGATATTGAATCGGTGCGCTGCAGTTTTTCAATATCATACACTATCACTGCTCCATTATCGCCACCACTTAAATACACTGTTTTAGAATCAGGCGCAAATGCAACACCCAGGAAGGAACCCTTCGAAAGTGGTGATAGAATCGTTTCAAGGCTATGTGACTGCGGCGGTTCATTTTCACCAAGCGGCTCATGTGTTAAAGGTGAATTTAACTGCTTGTTGTAGCCGGGCACCCTTGTTTTTTTTAATGAAGTAAGTTCTATGATCGTAAACACGCCATTGTGCAGCGTGACCGCCTTTTTACCATCCGGAGAAATAGCCAATCCAAATGGATCATTGGTGATGCGGATAAAATTGCCGGCGGGCGTTAATAACCGTCCGCTTGGTAACACCGATACTCCTTTTTCATTGATGGTACAATATTGATTGATACCCGGAACCTGTAGAACCGTTACCTGCTTTTGAGCTTTTACAATAAACCCGTAAACAATGAATATAAGTACCAGGGTGTGTCTTATTTGCATGTTATAATTTATATGAAATGAAAACAAGGCGAAACTATGAAAGTTTCGCCTTTATCTGGAAAAGCTAAGTTTAAAGAGAGCGCTTTATTTAATCACCCACATTTTTGTATTCAGGTCATCCGTACCACCCTGGGCGGTTACTGCTTTCTGTCGGTTAACGCCGTTTAATGATTGCTCTGAAAGAGGATAAATATAGCGTACGGGTACTTTGCCGCCATTTAAATTTGAAACACCGGGCACAATTTCAGGCATTCCTGTTCTTCTCCAGTCAAACCATGCTTCCAGTCCGTTGAAATATAAAGCGATCCATTTTTGTAAAGCAATTTTTGCCAGTTTATCAGTTTGCGTTCCGTCATAAGCAACAGTTACCTGTGTTAAATAACCAGCCGGCATGTTTACATTCAGGCTATATTGAGCAGGTACCAATACCTTCCAGTAATCAAAGTTGGCAGTGATACCATTGGTATAATAGGTGTCAGCCGAACCGGTAGTAATCATTCCCTTTTCACGGGCTTCTGCCAATATAAACTGAAGTTCTGAATAGTTCATTAATATTGCACGGGGAGCCGAAGGATCCGGTACGGCCTGGCCTGCATCATTACAAACCAAACATGCAAAAGTGTAGCCGACTCTTGAAACACCCTGTGGACCGCCATTATAGTTCAAGGCTGTAACATCACCCAAACCATTGGGAATGCCTTCAATTTTCGGTGTACCTGCTGCAATGGATGCCTGGGAAGCACGACCAAAAACATTCAGTCTTGTATCGTTTAAAGCAATAAGTCTGTCGGACAGCGTTTTACTTAACCTGATCTCATCAAATGAACCAACCCTTGAACCGTACAATGGAAATTGATTGGGAGCAGCCGAGAAGTATTTCAGTTCTGCATTATCTGCATTACCGGTAAATATCGGATTGTTGGCCGGATCTCCCACAATGGCCTGCATATCTGCATTTACATTTTTCTTTTTAGAAATGCGCATTAAGTAGCGTAGCCTTAATGAGTTTGCCAGTTTCCTCCATTTGATTATAGAAGATGCTCCACCTCCAAAAAGTATGTCACCGCTGAGGTTGGTATTACTGGTTGCAAGCTGCTCGTTTGCTTTTTTTAAATCTGCTAATATGCCTGTATAAATTTCTTCCTGGGTGTCATACACCGGTGTATACAATGCGTCTGTTTTGGCCTTGCCGGCTTCTTTGTAAGGCACATCGCCATAGGCATCGGTTACCAGTGAAAACATCCATGATTTTAAAATAAGGCTTACTCCCAAGTACGGGCTTTTAGGATCATTTTCTACGGCTACCAAAATATTTTGCAAATTCCGGTTGTTGCCGTAAACCGAATTCCAGATACCGTTTTGTTCGTTCCATAAATAACGATCTTCATTCACAAACTGAATTTTGGCATTGTATTGTGCCACCAGGTTACCGATTCCCCAGGCTTCGTTTACCTG
>JBBQTL010000378.1:0-3173 GCA_038213285.1 Chitinophagales bacterium | reverse complement strand
AATTGATGCCTTATTTGGTTCAGGGTTAAGCGGGGCTGTAGAGGGAGTTGCGGCTGGTTTAGTAAATTATATTAACCAATCCAGTAAAAATATTATTGCCATCGATGTTCCGTCCGGATTATTTGCAGACGGTACTGTTGGAGAAAATGTGATTATTGAGGCTACCCACACACTCAGTTTCCAGGTGCCTAAACTTGCATTTTTCTTAAGTGAAAATAGCAAGTATACGGGTATCGTACACTTACTGGTTATAGGACTACACCCTGATTTCTACCATGACACGCCCGCCCTTTTTAATTCGATCGATCAATACATGATCAGTTCCATTTACAAACCAAGAAATGAGTTTTCACATAAATACAATTTCGGGCATGCATTACTGTATGCTGGCAATAAAAATAAGATGGGAGCTGCCATACTTTGCGCCAAATCCTGCCTGCGTTCAGGTGCAGGATTAGTTACCGTGTTTACAGAAGATGGAACCCAGCCTGTAATACAAACAGCGATACCTGAAGCAATCACTTCCACTGAAAATAATTTTGAAACCTTATCGAAAAAAAAATCAGCTATTGGCATCGGTCCGGGACTAGCTGTTGATGACTCAAATAAAAAAGGGTTACTGCACATCATTCTAACCTATCCCGCTCCTTTGGTAATTGATGCTACGGCATTACAATTGCTTTCAACAGACACAGCAATCATTAAAAAACGAATTTCAAACCCAGCGGTATTAACGCCTCATACCGGTGAGTTTGAAAAACTGTTTGGTACTTCCACCAGTGATTTTGAAAGAATGAATACGGCCTTGCAGCAATCAAAAGAATTGGGGTGCTATATCGTTCTGAAAGGCCATTACACGTTGGTTGCCTGCCCCGATGGCTCTGCTTTTTTTAATACTACCGGAAACGCTGGAATGGCAACAGCCGGCAGCGGTGATACACTCACCGGTATTCTTACAGGATTACTGGCACAGGGCTACAATCAAAAAGATGCCTGTTTGCTGGGTGTGTACCTGCATGGTATGGCTGGTGATATTGCGGCGGAAAAAATGACGCAGGAAGCCATGATAGCCGGAGATATTATTGATTGTATTGGTGAAGCATTTAAAAAAATATCCCCATCCCTTAAAGGGGCGAAGGATATATGGTAAACAATTGGAAACAACAAAATGGATAGCGAATATGAATAGTCAAAATATCGTCGTGCCTTAATAACCCAATTCGCTTGTTTAATTTATTAACCTTATTTACTTTACAAGGTACTAATTACCACCAAACACCTTTTTCAAAATACCGGTAACTTGTGCGGCCGGATCTTTGCGTATTTTTTGTTCTTCGAGGCTGATGTTAAAAAATAGTCCGGCCAATGCCTTTTCAGTTACATAGCCGGTAAGGTCCGTATTTACTTTATCTTTTGAAAACATGTTGTATTTTGTAAATACATCATTCCAATATTGAGTGGCACTCGTTTTTGTAAGTGATTGTTCGATAACAGGTCTAAACTTTTCCGTTAATTCTGTTGTAGTCATTCCTTTTAAATAATCAGTTGCCGCAAAATCGCCGCCACGCAAAATTTGCAATCCATCATTGATGCTCATTTGCCTGATAGATTTCCAGAAGATATCTCCTACCCCACTAGCCGCATCTTCCGCTGCCCGGTTCATAGATAAAATCGCTTTATCCACTAACTTGCCCATCCCTACACCCCGCAAAGTTTTTTCAACCTTCTGAGCTTCAGCAGGCATTAAAATTTTTATTGCCGCATCACCAAAAAAGCCATCCAGCTTACTAAGCTTTTTGCTGCTACTATCAGTTCCCACACGCAATGCTTCTCTTAAACCACTGATGATATCATCATTGCTTAAATTATTTCCTATACCGGAACTGGAAGATTTATTGAATAATTTATCTGTAATACTTTTTCCTGAGGTGTCTTTAGTGGTAGCTTTTTTTATAAGATTGCCCAAGCCCTGTGCATCCGCATTAGTAATTAAAGCAACAACAAACGAGAGTGTAAAAATCAAATTTCTCATAGTAATTTTTTTTATTAGTCAAACAAAAATAGGACCATCGGGTTTAAAATGGATAAATTAGTTTTTACCTTAGCTGACTTTAACAATTCAATATTATGCACCAATTATCTGTTTGGGAAAAGGAAAGCTTTTTTGCACCACAGGATGTAATCATTGTCGGCAGTGGTTTTTGCGGTTTATGGAGCGCATTGCATCTTAAAACATTAAACCCTCATTATAATGTTACCATTCTTGAAAGAGGGATAATACCAACGGGAGCCAGTACAAGGAATGCTGGCTTTAGCTGCTTTGGAAGCCCCTCCGAATTAATAAATGATGCCCGTTTGATGGGGGAAGATGAAATGTGGAAGCTTGTCGTAATGCGCTACCAGGGCCTGCAGGAAATCCGGAAGTTTTTTAGTGATGAAGAGATTGATTACGATGGCAGCGGAGGCTACGAGTCTTTCACAATACAATCGGAAGACTGGAATGAATGTAAAGAAAAATTAGAATGGCTAAACTCCGGCTTAAAAAAAATTACCGGAGTAGATAATGTATTTAGGATCGTTGACGAAAAGATAGCGGAATTTGGTTTTTCAGGATTTGAGCACCTGGTGGAGAACAAACTGGAAGGTGGCCTTCATCCGGGTAAATTGGTAAAATGCCTGTTAAAGAAAGTACAGGCCATGGGAGTACAGGTAATGACGGGAATTGAAGTCCTGAATTTTTATTCAATGAAAAACCGGGTTTACTTAAGCACTAATCATCAGATTGAATTTATTACAAACAATCTTTTACTTTGTACCAATGCTTTTACAGAGGTACTGGTTCCCGGCATTGATATTACTCCCAACCGGGGACAAGTATTAATTACCAGCCCGATTGAAAATTTAAAATTCAAGGGAACTTTTCATTTTGATAAAGGATTTTATTACTTCAGGAACCTCAACAACCGCCTGTTGATAGGTGGAGCAAGAAACAAATCCTTAGGTGAGGAGAATACCTCGGAAATGAAAACCACCGACCTAATTCAACATGAATTGGAAGAATTTATTCATCAATATTTACTACCCGTAGGTACCAGCTATACTATTACAGACCGATGGACAGGAATAATGGGAATGGGCAATTGTAAAGCACCCATTGTATCGGCAATTAGCAA
>JBBQTL010000377.1:0-3189 GCA_038213285.1 Chitinophagales bacterium | reverse complement strand
CATGGTAAATGCCCCGTATGCAATTCCACCACCGACGCTTTCCATTACTTCGGTAACACAACGATTATATAGGGGCTTTCCAAGAACATTGAATGAGCTAGCGGCTTCACTGCAAATTTTTCGCCGCCAAAGACAGGCGATGAACTCCCTGATCATGAATTTTGAGCCTTTATCCAAACAAAATAAAAAAGAAATGATTCAATACCTGGATGATTTTTATGAAACAACGAAAAGAGAAAAAGATATCAGGGATATTTTTATTACCAATGCGAGAACGGAGTAAGGGGGATGTTTTTATGTTTTTTTTGACCGTACCACTAAATTGTTTGTATGCTAATGTAAGAATACCGGCATCAATTGCTAAACGCCGGGTACGAATAAGGCTCACGCAATGTGTACGAAGAGGCGACTGGATTTTTTAGCGATGAGTTTGCAAACACGAAATCATAGTCCGATCAACCGGTTACAGATAAGCTGGCTGCTTTACAAATCCGGAATATGCTGTTTTGCAACTCCCAACTTTGGCACTTCGGTAAATGGTGAAAACACCAGCGACGGCTGAAAGGCCCACCGGGTAAACATCAAAGAAAATTGACCTGTTTCAATTCAATACCCCTTTACGCCAATGTCATTTAGTTAAAGATTTTTGCCCCGCCAGATGGCTGGGCATCGTGTTTATAGAAATATTTGTCAATTATTGGAATTCGGCTCTGTAGGTACCTCGTAAATTACGTGGCACCTACGGAGCCGACGCATAAAATGTTGATTAACTATAAACACGAAGCTCCGATGTAGCTTAACTAAAATCCATTGCCCGTTACGCCGTATTTTATTAATTCACACAATATCAAATCTTTTCATCACCTTTAAAAAACTTTACACCCTAAGATTATGCGTTTTTTATTAACCCTTACTTCCCTTCGCCCTTTCCAGAGGGTAACGTTCAATTATCAATATCCACTATCGGCGGCTATTTATAAAATTATACAACGGTCGGATGAGGCTTATGCTGCTTTCCTTCATGAGCAGGGCTATCCCTATGGAGGCAAGACCTTTAAGTTTTTTACTTTCTCCGATTTGCGAACTCCTTTTGAACCAATAGGCGACAGGCTGGTAATGAAAACGAACACGGCCGCTTTAACAATATCATTTTATATGCCCGATGCCGCCGAAAATTTTATCAGGGGCTTATTTATGAACCAGCAAATTGATATAGCAGACAGCAGGGACAAAGCATCCTTTATTGTACAACAGGTAACCGCCGAAAAGATGCCGGAAATTAGCGATGAAACTGTTTTAATACAGCCAATGTCGCCGGTGGTAGTAGGACGAAAAAATGAACGGGGCAATTATGATTACCTATCGCCCGCAGACGCTGATTTTGCTGAACTGCTTACCAACAACCTGCTGGAAAAATGCGCTGCCGCAGAATTGGTAACCAAGGAAGGGTTAAACAATTTAAAAGAAACTGTAACGGTGCGGCCTGTATTTTTTAAACTTCCACCCCGGCACCGTTTATTAACGATCAAGGCAGGTACAGCGGCTGAAACAAAAGTAAGGGGGTACGATAAATTTCGCCTTAGGGTAAAGGCACCCCCCGCAGTAATAGCAATGGCGCTGGATGCCGGCATTGGCATGCACAACGCAATGGGGATGGGGTGTGTAGAGATAGTAACTGATGCAGGAAGGTAGTCATTTAGGCAGGGTATGCTGGCTGTGGACGGACCATAGTAAGCAGCCAGTGCGATCTTTTAGAAACTGAAAACAAAGTAACCGATGATATGCTAAAATTACTCAGGCTTTTAATGCTGTTGAGTAGCTGCAGACGCTACACGATGGCTGAACTGATGGAGCGGTTTGATCAATCGGAGCGCACCATCTACCGCCACCTGGAGGAGATTGAGCATGCCGGATTTGTACTTAATCGTTTGGATGGTACCTACCAGTTGCAGACTGATAACCATGCAGTAAAATCATTGCAACAGCTATTGCATTTTTCTGAGGAAGAAGCCTGGATATTGTATAAAACAATTGAACTGTTGCAGGGCGAATCGCCGATAAAAGACCGGCTGGCGGGCAAACTGAATGCGTTGTATGATTTCAGGGCGCTCTCCCCATTGCCCGGAAAAAATACCCATGAAGCCGTGAACAGGCTGGGAGAGGCCATCCGGGAGGGCAAACAGGTAATGCTGAGGGCGTACCGCTCAGGCAACAGCGATAATATCACCGACCGCACGGTAGAGCCTTTTGATTTTTTAACGGATTATTCCGGTGTATGGTGCTACGACCCCGAAAGCAATAGCAGCAAGCAATTTAAGATAGCAAGGATTGAAGCTGTTGTAGTATTGCCTGCCGATGCCCGGCACCATACCATGCATTGCAAACCCTTTACAGATGCCTTTAGAATGAGCGCCCCGCAACCCATTGCCACCGTATCAGCAAGGCTTAGCCTAAAAGCGTACAACCTGTTGCTGGAAGAATTTCCGCTGGCAGAATGCTGCGTACATGCGGAAAGTGGCCATTACCTGCTGCAAATACCGGTAGCTGATTATTATGGTATTGGCCGCTTTGTGCTTGGCCTGCCGGGAGAAGTAAAAGTGAGGGAGCCGGAAGCATTTAAACTATTTTTAAAAGAAAAGGTAGAAATTTTTTTGAGTGACAGTATTTGACAGTGGAGGGGTAGAGATTTGTAAACAATAATAAAATACACACAGATGATTAAAGAACTGGTAAATTTTACTAAAAATCTGGATGAGGATTTTAAAAATTTGGAAGTAAGGTGTCGTGAAGGACTGCATATTATGCTAGCAATTACTAAAAAAGAAGATAGTTTAAGTTTAAACACTACTCCAATTCATTTTGAGATATATTCAAAAAAAATGAATGAAGAATCCGAATTCATTCAGCAGTGTAAATTTTTGTCACAGAATGCCTGGTGTATAGATACTAATAAATGTTTTGACTTGCCGACAAAAGCTATCCATTCCTGTTCGCCATTTTTAGTTGCATTTAAAAGAGAACATTTGGAAGGAGGGGATAAATTCAAGATGAATGCGGGTATTAATAAAAAACAAATTAATGAACGATTTGGAACTTACTTTGGTAAGGCATTTGAGCTACTCGAAACGGAAGAAGAAAAGCAAAAATATACACTATTCAAAAATTACTTTGTTTCTAAAGATTTTCAAA
>JBBQTL010000376.1:0-3203 GCA_038213285.1 Chitinophagales bacterium | reverse complement strand
AGAAGCTGTTTAAAAATGATTAATTTGTTTACCATCATTAGTTTTTTATGGCATCGACATTGGCGACGCTCCGTTTAAGTTCAGTTTTTTATGGCATCATCGGCTTTCTAACTCAGTTACTCCAATTAAATTTAAACAGCTTCTCAGGTTTGCGAATGTTATACCTAATCCTAATAAATTAATTATGAAGCACCTGTTGATTTTATTTTTACTGGCCCCCTGGGCGCTTGCAGCGCAAACAACTTATGATGTTGTTATAAAGGGCGGTAAGCTGATTGACGGCACCGGTAATGGCTGGTTTTATGCTGACATTGCGGTAAAGGATGGTAAGATTATGCTGGTGCAAAAACATATTAATGCCACTGCAAAAAAAACAATTGATGCAACCGGCCTGGTAGTTGCTCCCGGTTTTATTGATGTGCATACCCATATTGAAGGTGACGAACTGAAAACGCCAACGGCAGATAATTTTATTTATGACGGGGTTACAACGGTAATAGCCGGTAATTGCGGCGCTTCCAATATAGATATGGGCAAATACTTCAACTGGATTGATTCTTTGCAACTATCCGTGAATGTTGCTTCGCTGATCGGCCACAATGATGTTCGGAAAAAAGTAATGGGGCGTGTAAACCGGGATGCGACCGAAGCGGAATTGATTCAGATGGAAGAACTGGTTGCAAAAGCCATGCAGGATGGCGCAGTCGGTTTATCCACCGGGCTGATTTACATACCCGGCACTTATGCCAAAACGGAGGAAATTGTACGGCTGGCGAAAGCCGCTGCAAAATACAATGGTGTATATGCCACGCACATGCGGGATGAAGCCGACAGCGTAACCCAGGCCATAGAAGAAGCATTGCATATTGGCAGGGAAGCCGGAATGCCCGTAGAAATTTCTCATTTCAAACTGAGCGGACAGCAAAACTGGGGACGCAGCAAAGAAACAATACCCATGATTATGGAGGCCAGGAAACAGGGGCTCGATGTAACCATTGACCAATATCCCTACACTGCCAGCAGCACTTCATTAAGCACATTGATACCAGACGAAATTTTAGCAGACGGACAGGATTCCATCAACGCAAGATTAAACCAGCCGGAAATAAGAAAACGGGTAATAGAAAAGATGCTGCGAAAATTAAAGAACCGGAAACTAAAACATTTTAGCTATGCAGTAGTAGCCTATTTTAAAGCAGACACTACCCTGAACGGAAAAAGTATTGAAGCCATTAACCTGCTGAAAGGAAGAAAACACAAGGCCGGTGAAGAGGCGATTACCATCCTGGAAATGATGCAGCAGGGCGGCGCCGGCATGGTATTTCATGGCATGAGTGAGGAGGATGTAAAACGGATTATGCAATATCCCTTTAATATGTTTGCCTCCGATGCCAGCATCAGGGCTTACCGCCAGGGGGCACCACATCCAAGGGGTTATGGAACCAATGCCCGGGTGCTTGCAAAATATGTAAGGGATGAACACGTTATTACCCTGGAAGAGGCTATTCGCAGGATGACTTCGCTTCCGGCACAAAAATTCCAGATGAAGGACCGTGGCATTTTCAAAGAAGGGCTAGCTGCCGATATCGTGGTTTTCAATGAACAGGAAGTGGCGGATCTTTCCACTTTTGAGCAGCCACATCAATACTCAAAAGGATTTATGTATGTATTGGTAAACGGGCAGTTGGTAGTAGATGCGGCCAAACACACAGGTGTAAGAAGTGGCCATTCATTGCGGGGACAAGGTTATTCAAATAAATGAAAAAATAAGCTGGTATATATTTTGCCTGACGGGATTATAAGCTGGCATTACTCGTTCATCAATCAGTTAAATGGGATATTGGACACCAGCTTAGCACGATTGGTATTAAACTTTACCCAACATAATTTCAGCCATATTTAGATTAACCATACCCTTAAAATTCAATAACTATTAATGGGACTTTTTGACAAAATATTCGGCAAGAAAAAAAACAATATCAATTGGGAAGAAACCAAAACATCTGGTAACCCTTATCCTGTAAATTCCATTTCAATATTGAGGGTGAAAACCAAAAGCGGCAAATCGGCTACAGGCTGGGTAAACAAAATATATGACCAATATATTTACAAAGAATTTTGTCCCTGGCATTTTTTAATAACAATTGATCTCAACGACAGCATCGTCATCAACAATCCTGATCTAGACATGGGAGCCATTCAATCTTTTTTTGTGGATGGTTTACGAAAAGGGGGCATTGCACATATCGTAGCACGCATGGTTACAGACGATGGAATGAACATTGACATGTATGTGGAAAATGAACAACCCGCAATCGAATATCTGAATAAAATTATCGCCGATCCGGCCCGGCTGGTTTCCTTTAAATATGAAGTTACCCAAGATCCAAAATGGGAAGCGGTCAATCATCTTATGAATCAGTGATTTTTATTATTTCGCACCTTTAAAAAATTACATCCACCCCGTTTCGTCCAATACCTCGCCTTCCTGACTCATCTACCGGTTACATTATAAAAATAATATTGGTCACCAATTTTTGTGTTATTACTTTTATCTTCAGTTACGCTAATACTATGATAAACATAAGTTGGCTTGCTATTTATTTTATTACATGAATGATAAAAAGGAATTTAAAAACCGCATGATCTGCAATTCGTATAATCCTATAATTATCGGATCGTGCAGAAAATTCGTGTTACCGATTAAGCATCATTTTACACTTAACCAAAACTAATAACATTTTATGAAGAAACAACTCCTCCTTCTATCCTTCATCACAATGCCCGTATTAATGCTGTCTGCACAAAGAATAATGGCTGTTACCAATCCGGAAGGGACCGGTTTTTCAGGCCAGCGTTTGCAAAAACTGGATAAGGCTATGACCGAATGGGCCCAAAAGGAATGGATGAATGGCGGTGTTGCACTTATTATGCGAAACGGTAAAATTGCTTACTATAAAGCTGCCGGGTACAACGATCTTGAAACCAAAACCCCTTTAAAAAAAGAAGCTATTTTCAGAATTGCCTCCCAAACAAAAGCCATTACCAGTGTGGCCATTATGATGTTGTTTGAAGACGGAAAGCTATTGTTGAACCAACACCTACGGTGAAAGCGACCGATTTCATAAAGCACTATCTTTCGTTTTCATTTAAAACTTTAAGTTATGAAAAAAAAATGAGTACAGTAAAGTAACGCTTTCTTT
>JBBQTL010000375.1:0-3257 GCA_038213285.1 Chitinophagales bacterium | reverse complement strand
ACCAGGTACTACCCACACAGCTTTTAACGGTACGCAGTGATTTGCCATAGGCATGGCCGCTTTCGAAGCCGGCGGCAATCAACTGCCCCCAGATATCCGGCAAGTCGCCCAGGTGTGCGCCAAACAGATCGATCCTTTGTCCGCCGGTAATTTTTGTATAGAGATTGTATTGTTTGGCTACCTGCCCTATTACAATTAATTTATCAGGTGTAATTTCTCCGCCCGGTATGCGTGGCACCACGGAATAAGTTCCACCTTTTTGAATGTTTGCCAAAAACCGGTCGTTGCTATCCTGTGCGGTATCATTTCCTTTTTTCAATATCATTTCGCCCCACAAACTGGCCAGGATAGACGCAATTGGAGGTTTACACAATTCGCATCCGTCGCCGTTTCCCAATTTATCGAGTACCTCATCATAGGATTTTAGTTCATTTATTTTTACCAGGTCAAACATCTCCTGCCTGCTGTAATTAAAATGTTCGCATAAAACGTTGCGTACATATTTCCCCTGCGATTTCATGGTGTATACCATCAGGTCCTTCACCATTGGTATACATCCACCGCAACCGGTACCTGCCTTTGTACATTTTTTAATGGCATCCAGGGTTTCGCAGCCCTGCGCCGAAACTGCGTTACATATATCGCCCTTGCTGATACTTTCGCAACTGCATATCATGGCGTCATCCGGCAAACCCTGTACACCTGCACCAGCCTCCATTTCACCACCCCTCGCACCCAATATCACATCTTCCGGGTTTGGTGGTAACACCACTTTATTCTTGCATGTCTGCAACAACATATTATATTGATCCGCATCACCCACCAGTACCCCTCCTAATAATTCTTTGCCATCAGCGGAAATATTAATTCTTTTGTAAATACCTTTCATGGTATCTTCAAAAACTACGCTTCTTATATTGTCGCCTTCTATAAAAGGATCTCCAAAACTGGCCACATCTATCCCAATCAATTTAAGTTTGGTGCTCATATCGTAGCCGGTAAAAATGGCCCCCCCACCCTCCGAAGGGGGGATTTTAGAAGGCACTGGATTATCCACAGTGCCTTCATTAGTTGAGGGTTCAAAAGTCGATTCTTTAGCAGTATTTATTAAGGCCAACAGGTTTTTAGCTACTACATCAGCCATTTCATAACCAGGCGCTACCAGTCCGTAAATCATTCCTTTGTATAAAGCACATTCGCCTATTGCAAAAACACTGGGATCGTTTGTTTGTAATTTTTCGTTTACCACTACTCCACCGCGGGGGCCGGTTTCCAATCCGCATTGTTTTGCCAGTTCATCTCTTGGTTTAATACCGGCAGAAATTACAAGCATATCAACATCAATAGTGGTATCGTCCGAAAACTTCATTCCGGTGATCGTTTCACCACCTAATATTTCACTGGTATTTTTGCTGGTATGAATCTTAAGACCAAGGAGTTCCAGTTTATTTTTTAATATGGAGGAGCCTGCGTCATCAATTTGACGGGGCATAAGGCGGGGAGCAAATTCAATAACCTGTGTATTGAAGATACCCAGGTCGAGCATGGCTTTGGCAGCTTCCAATCCCAATAATCCACCACCCATTACAGCACCGGTTTTAGCTTTCCGGGCGTGGGTACTCATCATTTCAAGATCTTCAATCGTTCTATATATAAATACCCCCTGTTTATCAACGCCGGGTATTGGAGGAACAAATGCGGATGAACCTGTTGCCATCACCAGGTAATCGTAAGATTCTGTAATGCCTTTGTGCGAGTGAACTGTTTTGGCGGCACGGTCAATGCGCTGAACGGGATCGCCCAGATGTAGTTTTATATTATTTCCTTCGTACCAATCTATATCGGCCATGGTTAGATCGGCGGCAGTTTTACCTGCAAAATACTCGCTTAAATGTACGCGGTCGTAGGCTGGCCTCACTTCTTCTCCAAACACGACCAACTCAACGTCTGAAGTTTTTGATGAAAGTTTTTCACAAAACTTATATCCAACCATTCCATTACCTATAATTACTACTTTCATGGTGATAACATTGTAAGATGACCAAAAGGAAGTAGCAGGCAATCGTCGTATTATTATTTTTTGTATTTAATATTTAAAAAGTGTTGTTCCTATGTTTAAACATGTTTTTTATTACTTACATCATAAAAGTAGGGTTTAAATTTCATTAATTAGTATATTTGACTGAAATTTAATTACATATTTTTAATAATAATATAATTATTATGATTACACCTTTGCTATCACTTGTAGGGGCAGGGCCGGGAGATCCCGAACTAATTACATTAAAAGCAATAAGAATAATTGGAACTGCAAACGTGATATTATATGATGCGCTTGCCAATGAAGTGTTACTAAATTATGCTGCTCCCGGTGCCATTAAAAGGTTTGTTGGGAAACGCTACGGTTGTCATGCCCTTTCCCAACAGGAAATTAATATGCTGATTATTGAGTATGCGCAATCTCATGGCCATGTAGTTCGATTAAAAGGTGGTGATCCTTTTGTATTTGGCCGGGCCCAGGAAGAGATTGAAACAGCCCGGAATGCTGGGATCGACGTACAGGTAATACCGGGTATAACCAGCGCCATAGCCGTACCGGCATCGCAAATGATACCACTGACCTGCAGGGGGATTAATGAAAGCTTTTGGGTAACTACCGGTACGACACAATCCGGTGAAATATCTTCCGACATCAAACTGGCAGCACAATCATCGGCAACTGTAGTAATTTTAATGGCCATGAGTAAACTGGAAGCTATCATGGATATATTTTCAGCAAACGGAAAAGGAGATACCCCTGTTGCCATTATCCAGGACGGCACAACACCTAATGAAAAAATGGTGATTGGTAAAGTGAATGATATTACATTTAAGGCGCAATTTGCTGAATTAACAAACCCTGCTATTATTATTGTCGGGGAGGTGGTAAAACTTCATTTCACGAAATCAAAAAAAATCGTTGAATCAATCATAAATATTAATTCTATTTCCTTTAAACAATCATTGCAGTCAATCCCTCTATAAATAATAACAAAAAGAATAACACCTGGTTTATTTTTTTACATTGGATTTAGCGCTTAACTTCCCTACCTATGAAGATAAAAAAAAACGATTGCGATCTGAAAAGTTGCTTTTTGTGTAGCTGTTGTATACCTGAATGGTTACCCGCCATTGCAGCGAATAAAAAAACAATACATTACAAAAAAGGAGAATTGATATTTAAAGAAGGTGAAGAAGTAAAAGGCATGTTTTTTATT
>JBBQTL010000374.1:0-3289 GCA_038213285.1 Chitinophagales bacterium | reverse complement strand
AAACGGTGTCCAATGAAACGACCGTTGAAAATTTTGATGGTAGCCGTATTGACAACCTGTCCAGGTATTATGATTCTGTAATTTCCAAATACCCGGAAACCTATATGATCCTTGAATTTTTGGGCACTCAGCCTCTTGAAGAAAGGATATATGCTAATAAGGGGTTTATGCTCTGGGGCAACAGCAACCCGGCTTACAACCAGGCCACCATGGGGTATAGCAGCAATTCGGATTTTTCCAAAATTTTTTACAACAGCAGCCAGTCTGGCTTTTCCACCCCCGCCCAAATGGGATACATGGAAAGCCATGACGAGGAAAGGCTGATGTATAAAAACCTGCAGTTTGGTAATAATTCCGGGGGATACAACGTGAAAACACTTGCCACAGCGCTGGAACGACAGGAAGCGGCGGCTGCAGTTTTCTTTACCGTTCCCGGGCCAAAGCTGATCTGGCAGTTTGGTGAAAGGGGATACGATTCTTCCATCAATTCTGCTGGTGGAAGAACGGCAAACAAACCACCGCTATGGCATTATATGGCTGAACCAAACCGTTTGAAATTGTATCAAACCTACTCCAGCCTCATCAATCTTCGGTTATCCAATCCTGGGGTTTTCAACAATACTGCCTTTTCTTATGATTTTTATGACAATGCCGGATTGGTAAAAAACTTGCAGATAGCTGATCCTTCTCCCAATGGCATGCGTGTTACTGTAATTGCTAATTTTGATGTGGTACCACAAACCCGGAGTGTTACTTTTCAAACAGAAGGTAAATGGTATAATTACCTGGGTAACGGTACCGCGTCGGGGATCAATGGAATAACCGGCAGCAGTTTTACTCTTGATCCGGGAGCGGCCACCCAAAGTATTACTTTGGAACCAGGTGAATACCATGTGTACATTTATCAGCCGCCTACTGTATATTCGTTTATCGGAAATGGCAACTGGACGGATGCCGGTAACTGGATGTATGGTACAGTTCCACCATCACCATTACCATCCGGATCTGAAATTATTATTGGGCCGCTACCATGTGGCGAATGCATTTTAAATGTACCACAAACCATTGGTCCTGGTGCAAAATTTACTGTGATAGCCGGCAAAAAATTTAAAATACCACTTAACCTAACCAACCAATAGTTCAAATTGTAAATTGAATATGTTAAATGATTGCGAACGATAAAACAACACAGGTTCAGCGTACTAAAACACTACAGGTAATCCAGCATGAAGTTGAAAACAGTAACCGGATTGCCCTATCTGTTGATTGTATCATATTTGGGTTTGATGAAGCCAAATTAAAGGTATTGCTTATACGAAGTGACCTTAATAAATATGCCGGAAAATGGTCGTTACTTGGCGACCTTGTTTTTCCAAACGAAGACCTTGATGCGGCAGCATACAGAATTTTGAAGCAACGAACAGGACTCAGTGATGTATACCTTGAACAGGTAAGTACATTTGGTACCGTAAACCGCCATCCGGCGGGCAGGGTAGTTACGGTTGCTTATTGCACACTTATCAATGTTCAACATCACAAATTGAATATCCTGGATAATGAGTTGCACTGGCATGATATAAAAAATGTAAATGACCTGGCATTTGATCACCAGCAAATATTTGATACCTGTTTGAAGCAATTGCAAAAAAGGGTTCAGGAACATCCACTTGGGTTTAATTTATTGCCTAAAAAATTTTCCCTCAGAGACCTTCAAAACTTATACGAAGCAATTTTGGATATTAAAATGGACCGCCGCAACTTCAGGAAAAAATTCTTTTCAATGGATTTTTTAATTGACCTCAATGAAATTGAACAGAATGTGCCACATCGTCCGGGTAAATTGTACAAATTTGACTATGAAAAATATGAGAAGCGGAAGAAAAAGTGGATTGGTATTGATTTTTAGTTAATTGTCGGGTAGATTTAATTTATTCGACAGTGCAGCGTAGCAACTCTGCACTGTGTCTTTTAAATACACAAATTGTTGTTAGGATTTATTTGTTTAGCGATATTTATCCCCGCTAATTTTTTTAACAATTATTTTTATTTACAAAAAAACGTCCTATATTGTGTAATTATTACACATTTAATTGTGTAAAAAATACACTTTATTAAAAAACCTTTATTTAACACACGATAATGGTTGCTATATGAAATAAAAGAAAATGCCTGCTTATGAATTGAGCTCCTTTTGCCACTGGTAAATAGTTCCTTTCCCGCACTTCACATTATTCCAATATTTCCCCGGCCATTTAAAAAGAAAAATTACACAGATGAAAAAGAACATGCAAAAACTTTGCAAATTTCTGATGCAAACGATTGCGTTTCTGCTACTATCGGTAGCAGCAATAGCGCAAAATGTAGTTTCCGGAAAAGTCACCGATGCCAATGGAGCACCGTTGCAAGGTGTAACGGTTACAGTGAAAGGGTCTAATCTATCTACCCAAACTGCCGCCGATGGAATCTTTAAATTATCCGTTGGAGAAAGTACCGGAACCCTCGTATTTTCTTCCATTGGTTTTGGCAGTAAAGAGTTGCCAATTACCGCCTCACCGATTACTGTAAGCCTGGCCGCTGCAAGCCAGCAATTAAATGAAGTGGTGGTGGTAGGTTATGGAACTGCAAGAAAAAAAGACCTGACTGGTTCTATGACAGCTATCTCTTCAAAAGATTTTGTAAAGGGCGCCATTACCACTCCGGAACAACTGATATTGGGTAAGGTTGCCGGTGTTAACATTACCTCCAATGGCGGGGCGCCCGGCGCTGGTAGTACTATAAGAATACGAGGCGGGGCTTCATTAAGTGCCAGCAATGATCCATTAATTATTATTGATGGGGTGCAGTTAAGCGGTTTAGGTAATGGAGCTAACCAATCTGGAAGTATTGCAGGATCTGCCAGCGCATTATCTCTTATCAATCCAAATGACATCGAAACTTTTACGATATTAAAAGATGCATCGGCCGCCGCCATTTATGGTTCCAGGGCATCTAATGGGGTGATTATCATTACAACCAAAAAAGGAAGAAGTGGCAAAGCTGCTTTTGCATTCAATACACAGGTTTCTGTAGGAAAAATAACAAAGAAGATCGACGTGCTTTCTCCTGACGAATTTAGGGCCTATGTTAATACCAACGGTACCACAGCCCAGAAAGCTTTAATGGGAACAGCAAGTACAGACTGGCAGGATGAAGTGTACCAGGCAGCTTTAGGAACTGATAACAACCTGAGTGTGAGTGGCGGGTTAACAGGAAAGTTCAAAATGCCATACCGGGTTTCCGTTGGATATCT
>JBBQTL010000373.1:0-3311 GCA_038213285.1 Chitinophagales bacterium | reverse complement strand
AGTAAGCATAATATCTGGGCAGGAACACTTTCGGGTGGATTGGAACTTTTTGACAGAAAAACAAAATCGTTTACCCACTTTAAACATGACACTAAAAATGCCGGATCATTATTCTCAGACAGCATTTGGACACTTTTTATTGATCACCAGGATAGGTTATGGATTGGTTTTTTGGGTGGTGGCCTTGATATGTTTGACAGTGATAAAAAAACATTCATTCATTACAGAAATAATCCGGCAGATGTTCAAAGCATTCAGCCAGATCTTATAAGAGCAATCAATGAAGATGATCATGGAAATTTATGGATTGGTACAGAAAATGGCGGTTTGAGTATATTCAACACTCAATCCGGATTATTTGAAAAGTATATAATGGATGATGCGGATAAGGAGAGTATAAATGATAATTCTATCTGGTCTGTTTGTAAAGACAATAAAAAAAATATGTGGGTAGGAACCTTTGGTGCTGGTATTAATATTGTGCACCGGGATGCAAACAATTTTAAACTTTACCGGCATAATTCTTCAACTTTTAGTTTAAACAATAACCGGGTTTTATCCATTTTAGAAGACTCCAAAAACAATCTTTGGATTGGCACGGATGGCGGAGGAATGAATTTATTTGACCCTAAAAAGGGAACCTTCACTCATTACATGCAGGAACCTTCTAACCGAAACAGCATTGGCGGAAATTACGTGTTAAAAATTTTTGAAGACAGCCATGGAAACTTATGGATAGGTACCTGGGGAAACGGGTTGACTGTTTACAATAAAGAAAAAAACACCTATCAACATTTCAAATATGATCCTGCAAAACCAAAGGGATTGGGCGGTAATAATGTATGGGCAATAGCTGAAGATGCAGATAAAAATATATGGATCGGCTTCTATAATTCCAGCTCAGGTGTAGATATGTTCGACAAAAAAACCAACAGCTTTATTCATTACAGCAACGATCTTTTAAATACCACAAGTATTAGCAACAACATTGTAAATACTATTTTCAAAGGTAAAAATGGAAATCTTTGGATAGGCACCAATGGTGGCGGATTGGATTTATTTAATCAAAAAACAAAAACTTTCACCCATATCAATACCCAAACAAGTGGCATTAGCAACAATGAAATATACTGTTTAATAGAAGATCGTGAAGAAAATTTATGGATAGGTACTCACCTGGGCCTGAACAGGATGGACAAAAGAACAGGGCAGTATTACAAAGTATTATGTAAAAGATGGATTGCCAAGTAATACCATTACAGGGTTATTGACAGATGAAAAAGGGTATTTATGGATCAGCACCTATAATGGATTATCAAGGTTTGATCCGGTTCAAAAAGTATTTAAAAATTTTGGGATCAATAACGGATTGCAGTCCAATGAATTTAAGATGAATTCCTGTTATAAAAGCCGTTCGGGAAAAATGTACTTTGGAGGAATCAATGGCTTTAATGAGTTTTTGCCAGAGAGTGTAAAAGAAATAGTATATGAACCGCCACTGGTGTTTACAGATTTTCAGATATTCAACAAACAGGTACTGGTGAGCGGTGGTGGAAAGAATATTTCGCCCTTAACGAAAAGCATTACAGAAACCAGGGAATTGGTTTTATCGTATAAGCAGTCCGTGATTTCCTTTGAATTTGCTTCATTAAATTTTACCGGGCAAAATAAGAAACAGTATGCGTATATGCTCGTAGGTTTTGACAAAGACTGGAATGATATAGGTCCAAAGCATATAGCTACCTATACCAACCTTGATCCGGGTACGTACCTGCTAAAAGTGAGGGGTTTGAACAACGAAGGAAAGTGGTCGGCAAAAATAGCTGAAATTAAAATTACAATCACACCTCCTTATTGGGAAACATGGTGGTTTAGGTCAATCATAATAATCACCATCCTGGGCAGCGCATACACATTTTACAAGTTTCGCATAAGAGCTGTTAATGCACAGAAGACACTATTGGAAAAGCAGGTGGCGGAGCGAACTGAAAGCCTTGCCATGATGACGGAAAACGAGCGAAAGGCCCGCAGGGAGGCAGATGAGGCCAATACGGAACTGGGAAGAAAAAATAAAGAACTGGAAGAATTTGCCTACATCGCCTCACATGATTTGCAGGAACCGCTGCGAACCACTTCCAGTTTTATCCAGTTGCTTCAGCAACGCTACAGCGGCCAGCTCGATGAAAAAGCAGATAAATATTTCAACTTTATCCTGGATGCCTCCGAACGGATGAAGCTGCTCATAAAAAACATGCTGGAATATTCGAGGATAGGAAATAATAAAGAAATGGAACAGGTAGACTGCAACAAAAAACTGCAGGAAGTAATTGCCGACCTTGGCATCGCTATAAAGGAAGCGGGGGCACTAATTAGTTACGACAGTCTGCCAATATTAAGCGGTTACCCGCTGGAGCTCAAACAGCTTTTTCAGAACCTGGTAACCAATGCCATAAAATTCAGAAAAAAAGATACGCAGCCCGAATTAAATATTTCGGTAAAAAAAGTCCCTGGTTTCTGGGAATTTGCATTTAAGGACAACGGTATTGGGTTAGACGAAAAACATAGTGAAAAAATATTTGTGATTTTTCAGCGGTTGCATACCCGAACTGAATACGAAGGCTCCGGAATCGGATTATCGCATTGTAAAAAAATAGCAGAATTACATCATGGTAGAATCTGGCTGAAATCTGCCCCAGGACAGGGAAGCACTTTCTATTTCACCTTGTCTACTGGCCAGAATGGAATTAAAGAAACCAGCAAATGATGGGGTAAAAATTCTGAACCCTGGTTTGAAACAAACAAGGGTTGCGTCTTTATAACAATACACTATGGGGCATTATAAGCCCAATCACCTAAAGAGCAATGTCATTTAGTTTAGCTCCACGGGAGTTTCGTGGATTTAAATGACTAATATAAATCACGGCTATAAAATCCTTGATACCTATCGGATTTGAATTGCATCACTCCAAACCGGAATATCAATAAATTATATGGTGAAATGTAACATGTGTGAATAATGCATGCGCTTGTGAGCCTTATTCGTACCCGGCGTTTAGCAATTGATGCCGGTATTCTTACATTAGCATACAAACAATTTAGTGGTACGGTCAAAAAAAACATAAAAACATCCCCTTTACTCCGTTCTCGCATTGGTAATAAAAATATCCCTCATATCTTTTTCTCTTTTCGTTGTTTCATAAAAATCATCCAGGTATTGAATCATTTCTTTTTTATTTTGTTTGGATAAAGGCTCAAAATTCATGATCAGGGAGTTGATCGCCTGTCTTTGGCGGCGAAAAATTTGCAGTGAA
>JBBQTL010000372.1:0-3315 GCA_038213285.1 Chitinophagales bacterium | reverse complement strand
AAAAATACAAAGCGGTTGGTTACACTCCATTTGCCGTTGGCATCTCTGCTTCGGATATAAAGGGAGTGTACACCTTGCGAAACAGTACCCAGCGCAACACTAAATGTATTGTCTGTTATGTTGGGCGAAGGTGTTGTAATTAGTATGCCGGTAGCATTTCCGAAGCCGGGATCAGTATCAATAAAATACTCGGCTGCGGTAATATTTGGTTGGGCAGATGCCTGCCATAACCAACACCAGCATACTATTAGTGCAATAATTTTTTGCATAATAATAGTTTTGTAATCCCTGGTAACTTTGAACATCTGTTAGTCCATTTTTTTCTTCCCGATGTATAAAATGTGCCTTGCTTTTTTTGAGCCGTGCAGGAATGCTACTATTTAACATCGTTCCGCCAGATGGCGGACTCTTGTACTATTTGTACAACTTGCAGCCATACACAAAGTGGTAAAGCGAGCATACAAATCCCGCTTGCTTAACATGGCTAAACTATTGGGAAGTTGTTACCAATGGTTGGGTTGGTTAATCTTAATTATTGCTTTTTGTACTAAATGTTACATTAAGGGTATTGCCTGCGGGAGCAGCTGGAGCCTGTATTTTATAAATAGCGGGAATGGCTGGTTGCAGCGCCAGTTTAAAAGGAGACCCTCCACCGTAAGCACCAAGGTTTACTGCAGGTGTACCACTGCCTGCACCTATAGCGGGGCTGCCTGCTGCTAATACAAAGTCTGCATCTGTATTGCCAAAACTATTGACAAACACTGTGCTCATATCAACGCCGTTTTGGTTGTTGTTGCCGACAGGTAATACATTGGCGGCACCGCTCATATTGTACTGAACGGTACTGTTGTTGAACGTGTAAGGAGAGGTTGTTTTATTAAAGATATTATTTTCAACAATCGAATTATCTACGGTGGCAACATTGTCATAAACCGCGTTAAAAACATTGTGCGTTATTACTGCCAGTGCAGTACCGCTACTTACCTGTAAATAACCTTCAAAAATATTATTGGTAACGACAATATTATTTCCAGTACCAATAGACAGATTTCCCCTTGAATATGAATTAATAACTACAATATTATTGGGTTCACCATACCCGTAATTTTGAATAGTGATTGTAGTAAATGCAAAACATCTGTCAATCCTTACACCGGATGCATTGATATCTATACTATTATTTACATAAACATGAAAGACTGAATTGGAAGAGCCTGGTAGAATAGCTGACAAAGCATCAAGCTTACCTACGTTTGGCGAAAATTGCTCATTTGGATGAACTTCTAAAAAAGCGCCGGTGCTTATCCATGTTAAGCGTTTGGTGCAATCTAAAATGCCGTAAGTTGTTATAGATGGTTCAAGGTGTATAGTATCGCCGGCTGAAACCGTAGCGGCATCGTTAGCTGCCTGTGCGGTAGTAAAGTCAGCAGTAACGCTTGAATTGTTGTTTACCCGCCATATTTTGGCAAAAGAAATACTGCAGGTAAGTGTGGCTGCTACACTAAGGAGTAAGAACTTTTTCATGTTGTTTTTTTTATTTTGGTTAAAAGATTATATAAGAAATATTTTCGCAAAATGATAGCGTCGTTGTTGGTAATCTTCACCAACAAATCTTTGCTTGTCTGCACCGCAAAGGCGTAAGCCATGCCAATTTTTTTGAATGAATGATACCCGTGAGAGTGGAAGCCACGGGGTAACGCTGTACATGTCAGATCTGGATTAAACAGTTACAATGCTGATTTCCCCGTTTTTATACCGTATTTTTCCCCTGTTAAATGGGGTAAAGGCCATTTGCGCCGTTGTCGATGTTCTCATCAACAAACTCCTTTCGTATATGCTTACAGGTGCAGGAACACCCTGCAAAGGCGGAATATCTGCATAATCTACACCAGTACGGGCAATGCCATTGTAGCCCACACGGCGGATGGCTGCATTAGAAAGGATGCTGAATAATAAAGCAGCAAAAGCAAGCGTAAAAAATTTTGTTTTCATGAGTGTTTGTTTTGTGATGTATAAAATGATTGATAAGGGTTTATTTAATTCAGAAAAAACACAGCAATACCTGCTTCCATTTTTATAAAATTTTTGTAAAGCCATTTTTTAAACTTACATAGGGAATAATAAATGAAACGTATAAGCGATACGATTGAACTGCGAAAAACAAAAATTTGATGTCCCGGCAGTATCTCCCTGACGTCTCTTTGTGTAAAGGCAAGGGGATACCGCCCTGTATTGATACCCCCGGCAAGACACAAAATTTAGAAATCAACGCTCTTAAGTAAACCTATACTATCATCAAACTAATTCCTATCCTTAATAGTGATACTTTATCACGATTTGTGCTATTTTTTAAAAAATTTAGAAATATGTACGGCGATAAAATCAGAATGATAAGGGAAGTAAGAAATTTTTCACAGGAATATATCGCTGATAAATTAGGAATAAAGCAAAACAGCTATTCAAAAATTGAAAACAATCAAACCAAACTAACAGCCGAGATGCTTCAAAAGATCGCTGATGTTTTGCAGGTTTCACCTTTAGATATTATGAATCACCAACCCGCTATTATAAACTTACAATCCAACCAGGGAACTCAACAAGCTATTGGATATATTGAAACTTTCGTATCAAGCCAAAAGGAACTTATTGAAAAAATGATTGGATCGAAAGACCAGGAAATAGCTAACCTGAAAAGTATTATTGACAATCTTTTGAAACAAAAACAGGGGTGATGCATAATTGATTTTCTCACTATACACGTTGAATAGGGCACAAAAAGTACAAGGGTCCCGCCTCGGGTGGGAAGTAAAGCCTCATAGAAGTCAGCAGCCCGGCTCCAGAAAATATCGTCTTCTCGTTTCTTTGCGCCGTTGTTTTGAGCCGTTTTGCGCCCTCGTCGGTGTTCTTCACCAACATTTCCTGTTCACCTCATTTTACCGTTGTTGGTGTTCTTCACCAACAACTCTTCGCTCATCTATGTTTGCAGGTGAAGGGCCCCGCAAGACGGAAAGCCTTAATAGAAATTTATTATCTTAAAGTGGTACTTCAAAAGTTTGTTTGAACCACGAAATGTCCCTTATAGGTACAGGACTTTCTCTATAACCAAGTAATATTTTTTCTTTTGTAATAATCACTTCGCTTCCTGTTTTACGCCGTGGTTGGTGTACTTCACCAACAACTATGCTCTTCTATGTTTGCAGGTGAAGAACAGTCGAGTAGGCAAGGGCATTTCAGCCCAAGCCTCTCACAGAACCGTGCTTGAAAGTCTCCCTTCACACGGCTCTTCTCATTCGGTGGAAAAAGAATTAACCACGT
>JBBQTL010000371.1:0-3338 GCA_038213285.1 Chitinophagales bacterium | reverse complement strand
CCTTTTCTGTTCCTGCCCGGCACCTACTTCGTACAATACATTACCAGTTATCAATCCCTTCCATTCATTGATAAAATATTCAGCCCTTCCAAGCAGGCTTTCATCGGGCCTTTGCCTGCTTAACTGCGAATTAAACACCTGGAGCTTTCGATACGTTACATTGAGCTTCAACTGGTGATTTTCGCTTTTCATCAGTTCTGTAAAAAAATTGTAATTATCGCTCCTGTCTGCACGCACCAGGTTTTTATTAACCGGGTAATGATCATTACGGGTAAAATAACTGGCACCCCATTTATTTATTTTTGATTCATCTGATTTGATATAAGCCTGCCAAACATTAAAAGCAAAGCTAAAGGGGGTTAAAGTATCGGCTGATTTATTGCGTTGCTGATTGTGTTCGCCGGTGTAATTTAAACCCAACTGTATGTTTCGGTATTTTGGCAGCATCTTACTAACATCAATGGTTGGCCGCAAATAAGTGCCGTTTTGCAATGGATTGCTATTGGTAGTCAGACTAATGATATTGGTGATCTTAAACCCTTTTACCTGCGAATAAAAATCCAACTGGTGGCGATAGCCATTGAACCGGTCGCTTCGGTTGTAATTAACCACTTCATATTTCAGGCGGTTGCCTGCCTTATCGTTTACTTTAAAGCCCAGGTTGGATAACCGCTCATCTGCCGGGGCAATATTAAATGGCAGGCTCCAGTCGCGGTTAAATTCAACATTTCTTAACCGCTCTAACGGACTGAACCGGCTTTGCACAAATTCGTACCCGGCATTGGTTTGCAGGAGCAAGGGCTTTTTGAAAAGCCGGATTGGCTTATCCTCGTTAATAAATTGAAGTTTTACAGCAACGGCATTGTCATTCGACTTGTTTTTGGAGGAAAAAAGGTTCACATCATATTTACTGGAGGCAAACTCTGCCTTTATCTTTGTCTTGTCACCCAATGCGTATTCCGCCCCCACCGTCACCATCTGCCGGCGTTTAGGAGTAATGAGTAATACGATGGGTTGCCAGTCGCCCTGCTTTACATTATTGGCATCAGGCTGAACCCATTTAAATACTTTACCATTGGTTGCATTGAACAATTGCACATAATTACCCCTACCCTGGCCCAGGAAGGTAAAGCTTACATTGTACAAAGTATCCTGGGGATTATCAGAATAAACATAAATGGAGTCGTGTTGACTGTTGTTATAATTTACGGCTGTCTTCCTGTACAGGATTTTACCTGTTGAAAAAGTATCCCGGGTTGCTTCCACATAAAACGCAGTGTCGATACCATCCCCTACAACTGCCAGGAACTGTTTTTGATTGACATCGAGCGTTTGATTAATGGCCGAGTTTTTTGCATCCTGGTTTGAAAATGCCGCCACACTGACTAACAATTTATTATTAAAATTTATTTCATTGTTTACATAGATATTGGAGTTTAAAAAATTACGGTCGGCATATTCAAATTCAACCTGTATTCTTTTATCCTTGGTGATCATGCGTTTGGGGGTAAATGTAAGTTCGGCTGTATTATAGTTGATTACATAATCCTGGTCTTCACCCCGCTGCAGCAATTCGCCATCCATAAAGATCCGTTCCGTGCCTGCCAATACAGTAAAAAACAATTCGTTATTGGCGCCCTGTAAACGGTATGGGCCCTGGTTTCCTTCCTGCGGTGATAAGATATTTCGGGTGAATTTACCTTTAGCTACGGAACCACTTACCAATAAAGAGTTGTTTATCCTTTTAGCAATTTTATTGTCGGTGATAAAGGAAGCTCCTTGTAACCTTTTATAAAAATTGAGAAAATAATTTTTGCTTTGGCGAATATCAATATCCCCGAAATTGATTTGCCAGCCCCGCTTTTTTACCTGTAAAAATACTTTGTCAAAATCCCGCAGGTCCTGGGTATTGCCATCCGGCTGTATGGGTATGTTGTTGTCAGTAACTGCCGCAGTTAATTCAAGGCTATCGCCGATGAAGCCGTTTAACTGCAGGTTGAGGTTTGAGTTTAGCACTGCATCCTGGCTATTGCCAAATGAAATGCCCCTACCAAAACTACCATTGTAGTTAATATCACCAAAATCAAACAGGGCACTTTTCTGCCTATTAATATTTTTATAAACAAATGGCTTTTCCAGGATAAAATTGTTTCGGATGCTGTCGTAATCGAAACGGCGGGCAACCGCATTCAATTTGTATGGGTACACGCGGTAGCTGATCTTTACGCTATCCAAAACGGGTTGATTGATCCATAACAGCGTAGCATTTATTTCATCAATGCTATATTGCGATGGGGATACGCTAAAGATATGAATGGTGCCGGGTACAAGGCTTAAGCTATCAATTTTTATGATCCCATTTGTGACAGGTAAATATTTAGTACGGAGGTTGGAAAGCGCTGACGGATTTTGCTGCGCCATCGATAGTTGCACAACACATAGAATACAGAGCAGTAAATATATCCTTACCAGTTTCAAATCAGTCTTTTATAAAACAATGATTAAAGTTAGCATTTATTGTGTAAGACCCTGAAAACCGGGATTTGGCTGCAAACAAAAAACCTTCCGGAAGGAAGGTTTTAAAATAAATCACCAAGAAAATGTCTAAAAATAGTTTAAGCTCTTTGCCATGTATTTTTTACTTTCACTAATTGCACTAATAAACACGAATAAAGCTTGTATTATGAAAAAAACATTCGTGCATTCGTGGTATAGTAAAAAATTCAGAGAGCTTACACTAAAATAATCATGCTTCGGAACTTAGGCCAGCTTTTAAATATTCCTTGTTCATCCGTGCGATATTTGAAACAGAAATACCTTTAGGACATTCCGCCTCGCAGGCGTAGGTATTGGAACAATTCCCAAAACTTTCCTTGTCCATTTGAGCCACCATATTCAATACCCTCGATTCTCTTTCCGGCGCCCCCTGTGGTAATAAAGCAAGCTGGGAAACCTTTGCACTTACAAACAACATCGCACTGCTGTTAACGCAGGCAGCTACACAAGCGCCGCAACCAATGCAGGCAGCCGCCATAAATGCATCATCCGCATTTTTTTTGTCAATCGGGAGCGAGTTGGCATCCACCGCATTGCCGGTATTTACAGAAATAAACCCACCGGCCTGTATCACCCTGTCGAATGAACTGCGGTCTACTACCAAATCTTTTATTACCGGGAAAGCCTTACTGCGCCATGGTTCTACCACAATGGTATCGCCATCTTTAAATGCCCGCATGTGCAACTGGCAGGTAGTATTATTTGTCCATGGGCCATGCGCTCTTCCATTGATATGCATACTGCACTGGCCACATAGTCCTTCACGGCAATCATGGTCAAAT
>JBBQTL010000370.1:0-3400 GCA_038213285.1 Chitinophagales bacterium | reverse complement strand
CGGCCATGATATGGCTAAGTGGTACCGATAAAATGTGTAATTATTTTAACAAAAGCTGGTTTCACTTTACCGGCAGAAGCTTTGAGGAGGAAAAAGGCATAGGATGGGCCTCAGGCTTATACGCTGAAGACCTGGACAAGTACATGGATGTCTACAATTCCAATTTTGATTCAAGAATAGAGTTTTACCTGGAGTACCGCCTTCGCAGACATGACGGGCAGTACAGGTGGATTTCAGACTCCGGTGTACCCCGATTTTCCCCGGAAGGGATATTTGAAGGTTATATTGGTACTTGTATAGATATTCATGATCAGAAAATGACGCAGGGTGAGTTGGAAAAATTAGTGTCAGACAGAACCCAGTTGCTAAGTGATGCAATCAATAACCTGGAAGTATCCAATCATAACCTGGAAGAGTTTGCTTATGTGGCTTCTCACGATCTGCAGGAACCTTTAAGAAAAATTCAAACTTTCGCCAATCGCCTGCAAGGAAAAAGTGGTCATTCCCTGGATGAGGAGACCAAATTATATCTATCAAAAATAACAAATGCATCAGAAAGAATGAGCCGGCTAATTGCAGATCTGTTGAATTATTCACGGCTTCAAAAATCGGACTACCCAATTGAAACAGTTGACCTTAATGAAATAATCAATAATGTACTCAATGATTTTGACCTGGTCATCCAGGAAAAAAAAGGCATCATTCATTTAAATCCACTTCCGCTAATTATAGCGGTTTCCATGCGTATGACCCAGCTTTTTCATAACCTGGTAAGTAATGCATTAAAATTTTCACGGCATGGTCATCCACCGGTTGTAGCCATTTACGCAGGGGCACCACCCGAAGATATAAAAGACCGGTACCCTTCGCTCAAAAAAGATTTCAATTACACCATGATCACCTTTTCAGATAATGGTATTGGCTTTAACGAAGAATTTGCTGAAAAAATATTCAACATTTTTCAACGGCTAAATGGTGTGAGTGAATACGAGGGAACCGGCATAGGTCTTGCCATTTGCAGAAAAATTGTTGTCAATCACCATGGAGTTATTTTTGCAGAATCAAGGGAAAATGAAGGAACATTTTTTCGCATTATTCTGCCGGTAGACTAAGGGATAAATTAATAGAGCAGGGTTGCTTATTACGAAGTATAAAAATTGAAAACGATTGATAAAAGAATGGGCTCCGTACCTTACAAAGAATATGTAGATTAAATGCGTTGATTGGATGGTTGATTTTTCAAAACAGGATCGCCCGGAGTTACATTGTAATCTGGGTGGCGGTGGTAAGATATGGTTACCACTCATTTGCGTATCCATTTCCCCAAAGCACAAGATTGTGGAAATAGTTTCGCAGTTTTCATAATTGTAAAAAAATGAATTGCACCTTATTCATTGATAAGCCCAATTTTAATTGAATGCCGGATGGCTATCTCGTTGTTTGTAAAAAGGCATGTAAATATTCCTTTCGATTCAATATCGCTTAATAACTGTTTGGTAGCAGATACATTTTTTTCCACCACATTCCTGATATACACGGCAAATATTTTTTCCGGGTGTTTATCGCAAATCATTTTATAAATAGCAGGATCTGCCTGTGAATTATCACCAATTAAAATAAACTGTTGCTTTGGAAAAGCATGCAAAATCCTGTACACTCTTATTAATTTTCCCTCATGTTTTGTTTTGCCTGTTTTGAATAACTCGTACCATCTTTTTAACTGGCTTAGCAAAAAGGCACCTTCCGGCAAGGCATTGTGCCTAAAAAATTCTTTTAAATCATCATAAAGATTCCATTCACTGCTGGAAACATAAAAGAATGGATTCAATACATCCGGGGTAGTATGAGCAAGGGATAATAATTTATAATGATTCACTACATCTGCAAATGCTTTCCGGGTGAGCGGATCTTTGGTAAACAATACCCTCAGCCTTTTGAATACCGTTGCTGAGTGAGACACCATTACCGTATCATCTATATCAGAAATAAACCCAAACTGCGTAACATGCGGTATAAACACTTTACCGGTGCCGGATTTAACAATCGTTCCCTGTTCATCCACCAGGTTTACTGTAACAGTATGCCAACCCGCATCCACGTGATCATCACTTTCCCATTCAAATTTATAGAAACCATCTTTTTCGGTAGTGGCAACCATTGACTGACTGCGCCAAATTAATTGAACACTGGCGTCGGCAACCGGCTTTACAAAAAACAATCTTAACAGGTGTAAAATGTTGGATAGGATATTGCTGTGGTTGCTTCTTTTGTCAGCAAACTTATCTTTGCAAACATGGCCATAAATCGTAAGATTGTGTTTGTGACCATAACCATGGTAAACTTTTACCACCGTATGTTTATTATATACAATTGTTGACATGAAAATGATTATACCAATTTAGCACCGGAAAATAAACAAAAATATGGATGTTGAAAAATCAATAAAATTACTTTTTATAATTAACCCGGCATCGGGTAATAATACTACCGATTGGAAATTGATGATCCAAAATCATTTTGATGAAAGGCATGCGACTATACAAATATTTCAATTGGATACATCCTGTTCCCTACAACCAATAAAAGATACCATTAAAGATTTTAAACCTGACCGTGTGGTAGCAGTTGGTGGAGATGGCACGGTAAAACTGGCTGCAACCTGTTTAGTGGATACAGGCATTCCTTTAGGCATTATTCCGGCTGGATCTGCCAATGGAATGGCAAAAGAATTAGGGATTCCCGCAGACTTCCCCCAAGCCATGGAAATAGTTATGCATGGTAAAATCAATGGCATTCACCTGGTAAAAATTAACGGTGAGCTGTGTATTCACCTGAGTGATATTGGGTTTAATGCCTTTGTGATAAAAAAGTTTGAAACGGGTGCCGGCAGGGGCATGTGGGGCTATTTGAAAGCAGCCTGGAAAGTATTGTGGCAGCATTCTAAAATGCAGGTGGAAATAAAGGTGAACGGTCAATCTGTAAAAAGGCGGGCCGCCATGGTAGTAGTAGCCAATGCTACCAAATACGGTAGCGGAGCGCTTATTAACCCGGATGGAAAACTGGATGACGATGTATTTGAAGTGATTGTAGTAAGAAAAGTCTCCCTCGCAGAAATCTATAAAATGATGGTAACCCATTTATCCTACGATCCGGCTAAAACAGAAGTATATCAAACAAATGATTTGCAGATAAAGTCAAGGGTAAATGCACATTTCCAGGTAGATGGCGAATACCTGGGCAGGGTGAAAACAATTAGTGCCACGCTACTTCCTGCTGCCTTGCAAATCATCATTCCAGAAATCATGGACAAATAGGCATTACGGTTTATCGTGGAAAATGCAGAAAGAAAAACGCAAAAAAAAACCGGTTTTGAAACCGGTTTCCAGGTTTTCAAAGGAAC
>JBBQTL010000369.1:0-3407 GCA_038213285.1 Chitinophagales bacterium | reverse complement strand
CGGTTGCCTTCACTTTCTTTCACCACAGCCTTTACATAATGCGCCTGCGCTGCATTGCCCGGAAAAAAGCGGATACAACTGTCAGCATATTTTTCAGCAGTTTTCAGTTCACCCAATCCTAACCATGCTAAAGAAAGATTGCACATTACCACCGGGCTTTTTGCATATTTTTTATTTAAATAATTGAGAATAGGAATGGCTCCCTGCTCCACGCCATAATTGGTTAACAGGGCTGAATAGTTGTTGAGGTTATTGGCATCGCCTGCATCTTCGCCGCATACCTTACCCATGATGTAAATACTTTGCTGCGTAAGATTGCTGAGATAGCAACTGATGGCACCATTACCCGTGGCTGTAGTAGAAGGATATTTTGTTTTCAGTTTGGTATAAATCTTTTCTGCCTGCGAAACTGCTGCAGGGTTCAATTCTTTTTTTACCGCATCAAAAACCGCTTTGCAATAATTTTTTATTTCAGCATCGCTTAAATCTCTTTTTAAAACAGCGTTGATTCTTGCATCATCTCTTACCGGAACAATGCGATCTTTATTTTCTTTAAACTCCGTAATCTTTTTTTCAGTGATTCCCCCTGTGGCCATTACTTGTTTTTTTATTTCGCCTGCCTGTTGTACGGCCACGGTTTGCATCCTTGTTTTTGCCTCTTTGTTCTCGGCGCTGTTAAGCTTTAATGCCTGTAGTTCGGTCATCACCGTTTGCATTTGGCTGGGGTCGGTCATCATTTTTTGCATGAGTACTACCGCTTTCTTTACTTTCTCTTCATCCATTGGTTTTTGTGAAAAGCAGCAAAATGTAATAATGAGTAAGGTTATAAGAACGATTGTTTTTTTCATTTTGAATAGAATTTAAATAACAACGATTTGCTGTAGCTATATCATTTTTTTACTTTGTATTTTATCTAATTACAACAAGTGGCGTTCTTGCTGCTCTTATCTGATCAGCACCTGCTTCTGTAATTCCTGAATATCTTATGATGAACACTTGCAAGGAAGTCATTTGGCCAAGAGCAGTTATCATTCGGGGGATATCAGCATCGGTTAAATTGGCACCTGTTAGGTTGAGATTAATAAGCTGTTTCAATGAAACTAATTGTTCTAAGCCAACAACGGTTACGGCAGCTGCTCTGCCCAGATGTAGTGTTTTTAATTTTGTCATTCTGGAAAGATGAACCATTCCTGCATTTGTGATGTTGGGAATTGAGGGTGCAATCAGGCTTATTTCTTCCAGCGTAGATGACTGACTTAATCCCTGTAGTCCGGCATCAGACATTGGTTTTTGCATTCCCTGGTTTACCGCATCCACTTGTTTTAAAGCAGGCAGGCTACCGATATTAATGGCTGCGGCAGTAGAAAACTGAGTTTGACCAATGGATAATATTTGAAGATTGGGCAATACACGCAGGTGAAATAAACTATCTCCAAGCGTTTGCATATAAAACCCATTTGGAGTAAAAAAGCCTGTAAAGTTTAAATTATTTAATGCCTGAAATGCCTGTGGTGTAAAGGACGCATCTGTACCTCTAACAATGCTGTACCAATTATGAGCCTTTTGTAGCGGGGAAAGTGGTATTGCCTTTGGAATGATTTGGAGGCTTTTCCAGAACGACTGAAGTTGTTCGTTTGTTTCCTTATCTGCAAACGTAATGACTGCATTACAACTATTTACATCCTGGTACATTCGTAGTGTTTTTATATAAAATCCGCCGTTTGCTTCTCCTTCAAACGATCCCTCCATCAGTTGATATCCATTTATCTTGGTAGTATTTCTTCTATTCACTTCGCCTGTAAAATATCCCTCTATATTTTTTTGAGGCGTTGCCCATAGCTGCATAAAATTTTCATCAATACTGTTACCTGCTTTGTAAGGAGAATAAATGATAACGCAAATCTTTCTTTCCTGGTTGTACACCAGTATCCGATCTGCTTCATAAGCGGTTTCGTACGAATCGGGAATTACATAATTAAACTGAACATAAGGTCTTTCCTGGGCAAAGCTTTTTTGTAAGATGAGGCATAAAGCCAGGCATATAATTACTTGTTTCATAATTTTGATATTTTTATTTTGTTTTAAATAAAGTATAGTTCATAGATGCGTTATCCGCATCTTCCATATAAAGCAGGTAGCCTCCTTTTACTGCGATGAGTTGCGCTTTGTATGTGGTGGTTTTCCCTTTGTAACGGTTGGTAGCAGTAATACTCCAATCATTCACAGAGAAATTTCCATTAAAATCCTGCCCGCCAAATTGAGTGCCGCCATTATTCATGCTGGCACTGCGATAGGTACTGCTGTATGTACCGTTGCTATTGAATGTAAATTCATCAGTAGATGAAACCGCAGCCATACCTGCGTATGTACCCGAGTAGGCATTGTAGTATTCCACGCCGCCGCCGCCGCTTCCCTTCCAGGTGCCAATAATATCATTAGCCGTTACGGCAAACCGGTTGGCATTCAGCATCGGGTCTATATCATTGGGGTGCGGAAATTGTTGTTGGTAACTGGCTTGATTAGCCGCAATCACTACAATTGGTCTTGCACCGCCGCCATACACAATTTTAATGGCAACATAACATTGTTTGCCCGTTGCTCTTTCAACTGCATTGCCCTGCAAATGATAAATAACCGGGTACTGAACGCCGCTCCATTTTTCTGGTGCCGGTACATCAAAAAAGGGCGCTACATATTTGCTCCAATAATACTCAGGTGCGTCCACTGTATTAGGCCGGGCGTCATCCAATGCTTTGTCAATATAATGCAACCGAAGCTCTGTTCCTGTTTTGGTGAGTTTTACATATTCACTCGCAATGGTGGCCGTCCAGCCGTCATCAAAGTTGGTAGTAGATTTTGTGATAACTGCGGATGCTGCTATATCGATATTTTTGGCAGTGTTGATATCCGTTAGCTGTTCTGTATTACCACTATTACTGCTAACATACTTGCTTTCATCCGGTACTATACCGGCAATAAATTCCTGCGTTATTGGTATAAATTTTTTATCAGTAAAAACGGATGCTACGTAATAGGTGAGGTTATTTTTTGTAAACGTAGATACAGTAACGGCAAACATTTGTTTATTATATGAACCTCTTGCTGCACCCATTATCATTTGCCATCCGTTGAGCGAATCCAGCTCTTTTGTTTCAGTACTGTCCACTTTTTGATCTGGATTTCGGGCAAAAAAATTCCAGTTGGTTTTAAAATCTTTTTCTACATCTGCCTTTCCTTTAACTGCAGGATATAAAAAAAGCTGACAGTAATTTTTACCTTCTGTTTTTGAATAGAAAAGGTATTTTTTATTTTCCTGCAACTGGAAACCTGCAGGTGGTTGGTACTTAAAAATATCAAAATTTGATTGGGCATGTACTGCATTCAACAGTATTACCAACAGTAAAATT
>JBBQTL010000368.1:0-3459 GCA_038213285.1 Chitinophagales bacterium | reverse complement strand
AGACCACCCGGTTAATCCCTGGCCAAAGTGGAACCCGGACAGTGGATATTACCGGGATTATGATGTGCGCAAGCAGTGTTACCGTTCTGTTTTTGCCGGTGCCTGTGGTGTCACTTACGGGCATCACGCTATATGGCAGTTTATGAATGCAAGGGAAGCAACCATTAATTATCCTGACAGGGGTTGGATCAATGCAATGGATCGACCCGGGGCCTACCAGGTGGGGTATTTAAAAAAATTTATGGAGTCAAGGCCGCCGCTGAATCGCATACCTGATAATTCAATCATCTTACAAGGCCAGGACGAAAAAGGCGAATTCATACAGGCATTTCGCTCTGCTGATAATAGTTATACAATGATTTATTTACCCGTTGGGAAAACGATTACTGTTAGCACAAAAAAAATGGCAGGCCAGATTGTGGCATGGTGGTTTGATCCAAAAAACGCATCCCTGAGAAAAGTAGATGGCATGGCGAAAAAATATACCATGGAGTTTACATCACCAACATCAGGAATTGGCAATGACTGGGTGTTGATTATGGATGATGCCTCCAGGGGCTTTAAAGCACCCTGGTCAAAAGTTGGCAAATGATTTTTTGGAAAAACACCAAGATGTATTATAACAGGAAGTTCACTACTATGTTGCAGTGCGGTCAATACTTTCGTTCAAGCCGTTATCCTGGCCTGTAAACGGCCACTGGTTTTGCATTTTTGCAAGAATGAAATACATCGCCAGTCCGCTCCCCAGCACCAATAGGAAAGACAGGATGATAGTAAGCCCTGTTGCATAAAAAACAAACAGCCACATTGCGATGGCAAGTATCACCGGCAAGGGATACAAGGGCATTTTGTAAGGCAGATCTTTGGTGCCGTTTCTTTTGCGTAAGAGTGTTACACCTACGGCCTGCCCGATAAACTGCACCATTATTCGCATGGCCAGTATACCGTCAATCACATGTTTCATTCTAAACAACAAACTAAACACCAGTGCAAAACCTGCCAGTACCAAAAGCGATATATAGGGAAAATTCTTTGTGGGATGCAACTTGCCAAAAATTTTAAAAAATGCGCCGTCTACTGCAGCAGCATACGGTACCCTTGAGTAACCAAGCATCACTGCAAATAAAGAAGCCAGTGCAACCCATAATATCATAAGGGTAGCGATATTGGCGGCGGCACCTCCATATAGCCTTTCGATAAATGTGCTTACCACAAAATTGTTCTGCCCCAAATCCTGCCACTGCTTAATTTCCTGCCAGGGAATTACGCTACTCACACTCATATTCATTGCCAGGTAAAGTATGGCAATTCCAATAACTGAGATAAACATACTTGCAGGGATATTCTTACCGGGATTTTTTATTTCGCCACCCAGGTGGCAAACATTGTAATATCCGAGATAGCTGTAAATCGTTTTCACACATGCCTGTCCAAATACAAACGACAGTAAATGCCCCCAGCTAAAATCAGTATTGATATTTTTAAGTGGTTCAAGAAAATGGCCATTCGCTATCCCTCCAATGATGATCCAGCCAAGGGTAAGTAATACACCTGTCCAAAGCAATACCCCTATCTTTCCAATGCTATCAATTTTCCGATACAATAAAAAAGTAATGAAGACAATAACGGCAGCGGATACAGTTTTTTCCTGCCATTCGTTTAAATGAACCAGGTAGCCTAAATATTGCGAAAAACCAATCGCTGCAGAAGCTGCCACCAGGGGAGCCTGTATAATCGTTTGCCATACATATAAAAAGCTCATCATCCTGCCGGGCCCTTTTTTACCGTATGCTTCTTTCAAAAAATTATAACTGCCCCCGGCTAATGGATAAGCAGCTCCCAATTCACTCCAGATCATTGCATCAATTAACGAGAGTACTGCACCTGCAATCCAGGCGTATAAAAACATGCCCCCCATTAATCCCATCACGATGGGTAAAGTAACGAAGGGGCCAATACCCACCATGTCGATCATGTTGAGTACTGTAGATTGGAAGAGTCCTAAACTGCGCTGTAATTTTGGTGATGCATTTGCCATTAAGCATGGAAATTACAATTTACATCGCAAAAAAATGCTCCTCTTTAAATTTGGGTACTTTCAAATTGTCGCAGCAGCTCCGGTTGCTTTGTTTTGCCGTTTAGGCGTTCAGACGCTTTTATTTCTTTTTACCTCAACGTCTGAACGACTAAACGGCGATTTACTATTTCTTTAATTCTTAATTAAAGAGCGACATCCGATAACTATTGCATTTGAAATGCACTCTTAAATTTTGGGATTAAATCAAAGCCGGGAAAGTAAATTATTATTGTACCTGTAAAGAGGGCACATTATGGAACGCCGACCATACGGTGGTATTTAGTATGGATGGCCTGGAGAGGTATCGTATCCCGGAATACATAAAGGCAATCAAACTTTACGGGTTACCAACTGGTCTTAAAACTCCTCATATATTCTGGGAATTTTTTTGATTTGTATACTCCCTCGCCAAAAAACTTTAATGGAGATTCTATTTCCTTAGGTTTTAAATAACCAGGCAAAGGCGCCGGTTTTGCATCAAGCGAAGCTAAAAATACTGTGGTGGGGTAACTTAACTGGCCATACAATAAATACATGGCCATTTCATTCACTCTGTTTCGCTGATCAAAGCCATATTTAATTCCATTCCATTCTGTTGAATCCTTGCTTTCCGCATCAAATTTTACTGCGTAATATTTCTCGTTGATATAGGCAGCAACTTTATTATTTTGGTAGGTTTCCCTGTCCATCACCTTACACCAGCCGCACCAACTGGTGTACACATCCACCAATATTGGTTTCGGATTTTTTTTGTATGCTACCTGCATTTCCACAATGCTCAGCCACTGCACTTTCTCTTTGGTCGGTATCCTGGAAGAAGTAAATGCGATTAACAGTGCTGCACTGGCAAAAAAAACGATAACCTTTTTCATACAATATTTGTTTAGTAGCTTACAGACCTAATTTAACGACAAAGTAATGAATAAAATTGTTGTAGCCATCACCGGGGCAAGCGGATCCATTTATGCGAAAATACTATTGGACAAATTGCTTGCCATACCAGAGCAGTGGAAAGAACTGTCAGTCATTTTAACAGAGAACGCAAAAGAAGTGTGGAAAACAGAACTGGACAATACTGACTGGATAAATTACCCGGTAAAATATTTTACCCAACAGGATTTCATGGCGCCCTTTGCTTCGGGTAGCGGGCAATACAATACGATGATTATTGTGCCTTGTAGTATGGGCACTTTAGGCCGAATAGCTACCGGCATAAGTAACGACCTTATATCAAGAGCTGCTGACGTGGTGCTGAAAGAACGAAGAAAACTAATTTGCGTAGTAAGAGACACTCCCTATAACTTAATCCATATCCGTAATATGGAAACCATCACGCTGGCGGGGGGAATTATTGCACCGGCAACCCCCTCTTTTTACAGCAA
>JBBQTL010000367.1:0-3495 GCA_038213285.1 Chitinophagales bacterium | reverse complement strand
TGCAGGTCCTGGAACTGAATTTTAGAAATCAGGCCCACACATCCTTCGTGATTACTCACATTCAGGTTGTTTAATTTCTCCACCGGCACTTTATTTATCGGCACCAATTGCTCTGCCGCCAGTTGTTTAATCTCGTCTATCTCTTCTCCATGCACGGTGGCCTGCATATAAATGCGGTCCAGTTGCTGGCCTTCTTTTAAAGCCTTTATAATGGCTTCCCTTCCTACAATCAGTGTATTTTTCTTTGGGCGATGGTGTTGTTGTCTGAAATTTTTCACAGTGCAAAGCTAACAAATGTTCTGTTCTATAAAACAGGATGAAGATGGTAACATTGCTTATGCTGAAAATAAAAAGTGTAGTGCCTTACTAGGTGCACTACACTGCAGCAATAATTTGTATTTCTAATTTTAGATTGTAGAGTATATAGCCCATTCTGAACCATCCTACCATAAAGACAGATGAGTTTTTGAGTTGGTGGAAGTGCATTAGTCATATTTATAAACCGATGGCAAAAAGCCCATATACCAATTATTGAAACTCCATAATTACCAAGCACTATGCAGGCACTACACAATCATAATTTGTTGTATTTAACCGCCGTAATAGTTTCCCATTTTGAAATTTTCAATAACGGTCAATAAATTCTTCTTAAGACACTCGCTAAATGCTGTTAAAAAAAATAAAGTGTTTATTTCATCGTCTAGCGACACAGTTGGATTTGGCAATGATGAACACAGGTTTCTTAATTCTTCTACCAGGTACAAATGAGTTTTATTCTCATCACTGAATGAGTTCAATTTGGCGAGAAACCAACCTTCTCTTTTATCATAAAGAATAGAGATGATAAAATCGTCTTTTTTAAATTCAATTAATAGACCTCCAAGCCAATGTGGTTTATTATTACAAACTGAATAGGAATAATCCGTAATAAGAAAATTCAGCTTTTTTAAAATTTCTTTACTAAGTATTTCATTATCCATTATCTAAATATTTCGTTTAATTCCATAGAATAGAATGCCCCTTCAGATAAATCAGGTGTTCCGGTTGCCGCTCCGGATGTATATCTTGGGTCAAGACCAATGTCGTAAAAGGTATATCCCTCATTTTTCATCAGCTGAATCCAATCATTATTTTGTTCTACTGTTAAATTCTGACTCCAGCTACTCCATTGCTTGATTGTTACAACATTAAATCCGAGTTCTTGTGAAAGATTTTGGGCAAAAGGAACAACTCTAGAATCCATATTTCTTCCAATTACAACAACTTTATTTTCAGCAAAACCTTTCATAGTTTTAGTAGCAGTAATAGTTCCACCGTATGCTGAAGCGTGTGAAAAAGTTTTATTTATTTCCTCTAAACCACCGCCCAGCCAGCTTGCAACTGTTTTGTAATGAATACCAAATTTATTCAGTAATCCTTTACCAATATTAGGCAGTGCGTATTTAGATGCAAGTTCACCCGCAGCTCCACCAGCCAAATCGCTAAAGAAACCAAGCATAAAATCCTGCCCCATTAATTGGTAATTGTCGGAGCCATATTTTCCGTCAATCAGGTTGACCATAACATCCCCAATAGCGGTAAATGCAGCCCTACCCAATTTGCCACCTGGTGTTCGCCATGGTATTAAACCCTCTGCGGCACTTCTTGTAACCTGTGTCTTACTAAATTTGTCATGCCCAAAAGCAGCACCAAAAGACGGGCAATCATCTTCCGTTAAATAAATGAAAAGAGACTGCATTAATGCGTCTGCTGCCCCGTTGGCACCCGCCTTTAGCAACCACGGTATAATAGGAATGGCTACTTGCTGTTGATCTTTATAGCTTTTAAATTCATCAAAAGTTTCTTCGAGCGAACCAAATTCAGGCATCGCAGGTTGTTGATTATATTTTGTATTTAATGTAAAAAAAAGTGCCCTTATTTTATCTGGGTCATCACATTCTGGATCAATGTAACTTACAGGTGTTGTGATAGCCCAATTATACGCAGTATTGCCAGCATTCAATCCTGCAATAATATTGTTCCACATTTGTGAAGAAAAGTCAAAGAAATCAACATTATTAATGTTTGGATATATTACCCCCCAAGATTCTCCTCCGCCACCAGTTTCACCCTGAGGAAGTTGAGGTTCACCTTCACCGTTTGATGCTGTAAAGCAAGTACCGTTAACACCACCGTTTTCAGCTACAGAACCAGCCCAATACCCTCCAAAAAGTTCACAAAAAAACTTTCTTACTATAGAAAGTAAACCTCCCCCATCACCTACCAAGGAGGGAACAGAGGTGCCTGTAGTAAAATTTTTATTTGTACGGTACTGATCAATGTTATATTTATTTTGATAAGCGTTAAAAAGGCTCTCATTCGGATAATTAACAAAGGCTGATAGTTTGCCATTTGAAAAACGTAATCCCTTTTTGTTCAAGGACTGAAAATCAAAAATTTCAACAATTCCTGTATGGGTGCCACTCAGATTTTTCGTGTTCAAACCATAAACATGAAACATTTTACTTGTGGATATAAATAATAAAGAACTTCCTTTATCACCGATTTGCATTCTTGTTACAAGCTGTACGTTTAGGTTGATTGTTTTAGTAAGTATATTTGTGTTGTTTTTAATATGGCCGTCAATGGGCATTAGTTTAATCCATGTTTCAACCTTTGAACGATGAATTTTTTGAAGCTGACCTTCACTTAAGTTGGAAAAGTCTTCTGCTTTATTAATACTTAATTCTTTTTGACAAGATTGAATTGTCAAACCAAAAATAAGAAGTAGTGCATAAATAGGTCTAAAAACACGCATAGATAAATTTTAGTTTTTTTGAAATTGACAGATTGAAAAATCCTTTCGTATTCTATCAATATATTTTATGGTTAAAAGGTTTGTTCCGGCTAGGAGCCTGGCAAAACTTGTAAGAGGTGGATCGTTCATAAGGTATATAAGTACGGGTTAAATTTATTATGCAAGATTAATGCATCTTTAATTTATAAAAAACAGGAAATCTCCTGTTTTTTATATGGAGAAAAATGATTATTAAAGCTGTTGGAGCAAACATCATATGTACATCATTTTTCAACCTTTCAGCCTGATATCTTTTTCGCCTGGATAGTTGCTAAACAAAAGCCCCTCATAAATGAGGGGCTTTTTATATTAATTTTTATGAGTTCCTTTATTTAAGTCCAAAAACTTTTTTCACATCCTTCACGGCATCCAGTTTTTCCCAGGTAAATAATTCTACTTTTTTCTTGATAGATTTTCCATCAGGAGAGAAGAAAGTTTTTTCTACGATTTCGTTTTTGCGGCCCATATGTCCGTAAGCAGCAGTTTCGCTGTAGATGGGGTTACGCAATTTTAAACGCTGCTCAATAAAATAAGGGCGCATATCAAAACATGGCATCTTCATTATCTTTTCAGCTATCTGACCATCCGTTAACTTAACCTTGGCAGTACCATAAGTAACTACGTTGATACTGGTGGGTTTGGCTACACCAATGGCGTAA
>JBBQTL010000366.1:0-3498 GCA_038213285.1 Chitinophagales bacterium | reverse complement strand
CGTATTACGCAACGTCCCTGGCCCACACACAAGGCTTGGGGGGGACGTTGCTGCGAAGAAATTATTGCAAAAATATCAGTAATAACTATCCGTCTTTTATGTTATGGCCATGTGTAAATACGGAACAAAGTACAAGCCGTCAATCTTATTTCCTTTTCATTTCTTTTGGTGATAACCTGTATACAATCAAATTGCTGGTATAGATACCAAAATAAATTTTATCCCTGATCTGGATACTACTTCTTACTACTTTCTTTTTATCCCAGGCAAGCAGGTTCAGTCCATTTTATTTGCCGAGGTAGCTAATCCGGCGTTATGTCTTCATTTTCCGCATGCCATTATTGGTTTTATATTTCCCATTGTAAAACGATACCGGCCATGCAGCATTTCATTTTGTTGCCATCGTTACCCATGCTGATATAGAAATAAAACAATCAACATCTGCCATTTGCCCGTTAATTTCGCAGTCATCAACAATGCGTCGAAATTGTACAGCACTCCCCACCGGTATTTTATTGTCAATAAACCTTACAACATGGTATCACAGTTTGTAAGTACACACCAGGTAGGGTTACTGGGCGATCTTGATTTTAAATTCCCCGAGGGTACACATGCTGTCGGCAGGCTGGACAATCATTCAGAGGGCTTATTGATTTTAACAACCAATAAAAAAATAACCCGGCTATTATTTCTTGCCGACACCCCTCATAAACGAACTTACCTGGTACAGGTAAATAACACCATCAGCAAAGAAAATTTGCATCTTTTACAAACAGGCGTTACGATACGCATCAAGGGCGGAAATGAATACACCACCCCGGCATGTGAAGTATCAATTATTGAAACACCTGGATTGCTATACAACACAACTACCACCTCAAAACAATATGGGCCGCACACCTGGCTTATGATCACCTTAACGGAAGGTAAATATCACCAGGTTCGCAAAATGATGGGAGCAATTCGTCATCGTTGCAAAAGATTGATCCGTATTTCAATTGAAGACCTGGCACTGGGATCACTGGCACCCGGATGCATAAGGGAAATGGAGGAAGCAGATTTTTTTAAGCAGTTGAGAATTGGATTGTGAAATTGCCTTATTGCTGTATATTATGAAGACTGCTCTTTACCAATATCTTCCTCAATATCAAAATTTCTTCTTCAAAGACCCCAATATCACATTCAATATCTCAGTGTCCCAATATCTTTTTCAATATCACAATATCGGCTGACTTGGGAATTTAAATCAACAATCGACGAAAATATATACCCATCTCCCGCTTTTAGTTCCCGTTATAATCATTAAAACGTTCCGGCACGATATTGCCTCTCTGATCTAAAAAAACTAGATGAAAAAGTATTTCCTTTACCTCCCACTCATTTTCCTGTTTCCAGCTTGTGTGGCTAAAAAACTGCTAACCCAATCGCAGCTCGAAACCTCCAATTTACGATCTGATAGTGCCAAACTGGAGAATCAAATTGCAGGTTTGCAGAACAACATGACGGATTTGAGTAAAAAGATCGCCAATCTTAGTAATCAAAATTCTCAATTGGGACAACAAACTGCCACCCAGCAAAACCAGTTGACAGAGTCGGAGAAGACATTACAGGCACAACAACAAAGTTTACAACAGCAACAACAAAGGTTGCAACAATTGCAGGCCTTACTGGCTCAACAAAAAAATAAATCAGACGAGTTAAAGAACAAAATGTCGGAGGCCTTAAAAGGATTTAACTCCAATGAACTTTCTGTAATTCAAAAAAACGGAAAGGTTTATGTAAGCCTTTCTGAAAATCTATTATTTCCATCAGGAAGTGCGGTGGTAAATCCGAAAGGTGTGGATGCGCTATCCAAGTTGGCCGCAGTGCTTAATTTAAATGGCGATGTAGCGGTAAATATTGAAGGCCATACCGATAGTATTCCAATCCGGGGCCGATTTAAGGACAATTGGGAACTTAGTACTGGCCGGGCAAATTCAATTGTGCGCATACTGGTAGATAGCTATAGGGTAGACCCAATAAGAGTGATCGCCTCCGGCCATAGCTTTTTTGATCCGCTGGATACAAACGCTACCCCGGAAGGAAGAGCTAAAAACAGGAGAACAGAAATTATACTTTCGCCAAAACTGGATGAAATGTATAAGTTGCTTGAAATGTAATTCGTATAAATTTTAATACCCGTACCCGGTGAGACTTTCCCTGAAAGTGACTCACCGGGTACATTTGTTTTCGGCACCAGGTGGTATCTTTACTTTTTATCACCTTGCACCTGGTGCAAGGTGAATGACATTTATCAAACTGTAATTGAAGCACTGCTATTTAAAAATATCTACATCATTTACTCATAAATATTTGCATAATGAAAAGAGCATTGGTAGTGGGAGGAACGGGCCTTGTCGGCCGGGAATTGATTACATTATTGCTTGCAGATGAACGATACACCGTAATTGCGTTGGTAAGAAAACCTTTGGCGGTCATACATAAAAGACTCATCCAGGTAACGTTTAATTTTGATACCCCTGATTCAACTGTGATAGCTGCTGATGAAATTTTTTGTTGTTTAGGCACCACCATAAAAGAAGCAGGTAGTAAGCCCGCCTTTTACAAAGTAGATTTTGAATACCCTTTGTCCATTGCGCAAACAGGATTTTCAAATGGTGCAAAAAAATTTGCATTGGTATCCTCCATGGGAGCAAATAAAAATTCCGGCATATTTTACAACCAAACAAAAGGAGCAATTGAAGAAGCCGTTACCCGGATTGGCTATGAAAGCATATTTATTTTCAGGCCATCCATTTTGCTTGGGCAGCGAACAACATTTCGTTTGGGAGAAATGATCGGGAAAATGTTGATGAGAAGTTTTGATTTTCTTATTCCCAAAAAATATAAAGCGATCCATGCAAGCCAGGTTGCAAAAGCAATGATTGCCACCATAAATTCCAATAAAACCGGTTTACATATATTGGAATCAGATGAAATTGCGTCTATCAGATAAAGAGGATTTATTGCAGGAGGTTTGAACTTTTTCTCAGTTACCTTCATTTATGTATTTTCATCTTTATCGGCAGAACCCTAACCAAACAACAAAACAACAGCGCCTGCACGAAGTCTTTTAACCATTACATTTGCCAGATGAAATTTAACGTCTTTAGCGAATTATCATACGAAGTACTTTCGCCAACCACCTTTATTTTCAATATCCAGGCGGCCCGCACAGCCAATCAAATAATACTGGAAGAATCATTGCATATTTCACCCGCTATACCATACGAAGAGTTTGCGTTGAATACTGGAGAAGCAAGATTTCTAAAGATGGAAGTTACCAGGGAGGCTGCATTTACTATCACCTACGCTGCTTTGGTAGTGGTGCAATACAGGATAGTCGAAGAATCAGCATTGTTCCATTCGATACCAATCGTGCGGCTAAGTTCAGAAGTATTGCCGTTTCTATTTCCCAGCAGGCATTGCCAATCGGACAAACTGCGAAAATTAGCCATC
>JBBQTL010000365.1:0-3540 GCA_038213285.1 Chitinophagales bacterium | reverse complement strand
GTGAAGAGGCTTGTATGGTCAATGGTGAATGGTGACTGGTGAATGGTGAATGGTCAATGGTGAATAGAAGCCAGTTAATTGAGTCTTTATTTATTTGCTGTTTTCATTTTTTTGAATTTATCGATCATTGATAAAAAATGATTATACAAGAATACTTTTGCCTCAAGGGTGGTAAATGATTTTTATATATTTTTATTCATGCGGTCAATTCCTCGCACCCACTAAACCTTGCCCATTGCCCATTGCTCATTGCCCATTGACCATTCATATAATCACTTCCATCGTAAATCCCCTCTTTCCTTTCACACTTTCTAAATTGAAACTGCCGCCAAAAGCTTCCGATCTTTCCTGTATGGTTGAAAAGCCTTTACCGTATTGAAGGTGTTTCAGGTTTACGCCGGGACCATTATCATAAATACTCATTTTTATTTTTTTGCCCTGCCGGCTGATTGTCAAAATTATTTTAGAGGCGGTGGAATGTTTGCTGATGTTTACAATCTGGTGTTGGGCAATGCGGTAGAAGGCGGTCTGCAGCATAATGTTCATCTTTTTAAAATCTATCTCATCTGCCACCAACGTATAACTGATTTTATTTTTCTCCTCCAGAATCAGCAACAATTCTTCCAGTGCAAACTGCAGGCCCAGCGATTGCAGGGAAACCGGTGAAAGCATTTTGGATAACACCCGGATGCCTGAAATGGATTCCATCAATAGTTCCTGTGCTTCTTCCAGCCAGGCCAGGCCCTTTTGATTTACATGGCTTTTAGCCTGCGCAATGTGCAGGTTAATAGCGGCCAATACCTGGTTGATATTTTCGTGGAGTTGTTCGCTGATATAGTGCCGTTCGTTTTCTTCGGCCTGGAAAACTGCTTTATGCATGATCTGCTGGTGTTGCTGTCTTATCTTTTCAAATTTTTGTTCCAGCGAATCCAGTTCGGTCAGGTCCTGCATGGTGCCGATTAACCTGATGGGTTTGTTATTGGTATTGCGCACTACAAACAACCGGTCGAGGATTAATTTATAGGTGCCGTCCTTGCAACGGAAAAGGTATTTTCCCCACCATACCGTTTCCGTGCCTTCCAGCAATTCATCCAGCGCCGAAATGATCCGGTGCTTATCCTGCGGGTGAATATTATTTTGCCACCAGGTTTCGTTGTCAGCCAGTTCGGGATATCCGTGACCGAAAAGCTCCGTAATACCACCGTTATAAAAAGATTCCTTTGTAGTAAAATCGTATTCCCAGATTCCTTCTTTGGTGGCCAATGATAATAGCTGAAACCGGTTGATGGATTTAATAAATTCAGTATCGGGCAGCAATTTTTTTTTCATTCAATTGTATCAATTTACACCCGCTAAATTAGGAAATACAATTTATGAAAAACAAGTATTTGAAAAATGGGTCTATTCCGGACTGTAGCCGAAAAAAGTGTCCGGGATTTGCCAACTTTCATGAATCCTGGTTTAAATAACGAATTTTATGAAATAGGTTGACAACCCTGCACTGCAAATTGGAATGTACCCGGAAACAATGGACTTGATAAGGGTATTACATTTTTTCCAGCCGAATCTTTACCAGCCGATTAAACGGCAATTATTTCTTTTGTCCCCTGCTGATCGGCTTTCCATATTTTTTCATCATCCGGTCTTTCTTCTTCATAATAAAATTCACTTTGCTGTTTTTAGCTGATTTTTCATGAAAGGCTGGCCCGGCCTCTTCTTTCTTTGGTGCTTTTACCTGTATGATCTTCATAAAGACCTTTGGCTTTTCGTCTTCGGTTAACACATCAGAAATAACCAGGTTGGCGGGTAATGACAAAACCGGTACCTGGTATTTCATCAATGTTTCTATAGCGCTTAGCAAGGGCTTTTCTTTTTCGGTGATAAAGGTGATAGCGATGCCCTTTTTATCGGCCCTGCCGGTGCGGCCTATCCGGTGAATATAATTCTCAGGCACTTCCGGTGTATCGAAATTGATTACATGCGTTACTTCCGCAATATCAATTCCACGGGCAACAATATCGGTGGCGATGATAAAGCGGTAATTGCCTTCCTGGAACTGTTTTACCGTATTAAACCGGTGGTTTTGTTCTTTGTTGCTATGAATAACCCCCGCAGTACCCGGAAATTTTGCTTCCAGTTGCTCATACAACTGGTCGGCTAATTGTTTGGTAGCTGCAAACACCAATACCTTCGTCATCGTTTTATCTTCGGTAAGCAGCAATTCAAGCAGGTTTACTTTTGTGTAAAAATTGGGAACCTCGTACCCCGTTTGTATAATATTCTCCAGTGGAGTACCAGTGGGTGCAGCTTCCACCCGTACCGGATCGTTAAAATAAGTACCAATCAAAGCTTCTACATCATCTGTAATAGTGGCGGAGAATAACAGGTTTTGCCTTCTTTCGGGCAAAAGATCCAGTATGTTTTTTAACTGGGTGCGAAACCCAAGGTTGAGCATTTCGTCTACCTCATCTATCACTAACTTCCGGATCATTTTTGTTTTAAATGCACCGTTCATGGCCAGGTCGTACAGCCTGCCCGGTGTAGCCACCAATACATCCACACCTTTTTCTACCTCCGCCTTTTGTGTATTGATATTTACCCCGCCGTACACGCCCACCACTACCACACTCATGTAGGTGGTTAAGGCTTTTACGGTGTCTGTTACCTGTGCCACCAGTTCCCTTGTTGGTACAATGATGAGTATCTGTGGCGCCTTATCCTTACTGAATTTCCATTGCCTCAGGCAGGGGAGCAGGTAAGCAAAGGTTTTACCCGTGCCGGTTTGCGCAATACCGCACACATCTTTACCCGACATCACAATAGAGAATACTTTTTGCTGAATAGTAGTAGGATTGGTGTATCCAAGATCGTCCAGTGCCGTTAGCAAAGGGGTGTTTAAATTTAAATCGTCAAATGTCATGTCTGTAAAAATGAGCTGCAAAGGTAGTTTTTAATTATTGGTTGGTTTAGTGGCTATTGGGGGGGCATTTCAAATCTGATAGCTCGGATCATCCTGCTCTGGGCGCAACAAAAGCAGTATACACTTTTTTTAAAAGGGACTTTCAAAGGTTATAAACATTCGCTTATTTCGCCGCCCTTTTGACCTCACCCCCAACCCCTTTCCCAAGGAGAGGGGAGCTTGACTCTGAAAGTTTGAAATTGTATTCGATTGGCTATCGGTCAGCTAGCAATGGTGTATATATAATTGTCGCTTCAAGGAACGAAGATGTTTCAGCTTTATTTTTTTGATCATTAGCCGGGCTTTGACAACCTTTTAGCAGGTTATAATCGTCAATATGATGCTTCGCTATAATTTGGTAGTATGATAATTCACCGGGCGATGACAGGCAACCGCCGGCTTCATTTTCTTCATTTCAAACAATTGCTTTATAAATTACCTTGCAGGCAGTAACCTGGTGTGGTTGCAGCCATTTTTTAGCCATAAAAAATACACTATGCAAACTCAAAATTTTATCAGCAATAACGCTATAGAAAGGCAGCTATTTATTAGAATGGTGTCGGACTCCTGGAACAGCCACA
>JBBQTL010000364.1:0-3547 GCA_038213285.1 Chitinophagales bacterium | reverse complement strand
GAGCAACCGGAATTTGGAATTGACAGTGAAGACAACCTTTATCTCACTTCTTTTGGTGGGTTGTACAATACGTTTTACAAAGGAGAATGGATAGGCGAAAAAAAGATACTACCCGTTACAAGCCACCCTGCAATCGGATTTGTGGAAACTGCCGGGTACCGTGACTTTGCTTATATCGTATGGGAAGAAGGCAGTGGTAATGCAGATGAAGGATTGAGCGAAGATGCATCTATTGTAGTTGGAATACTTTTTCCTGATGGAAGAATTATAGGGTTAGGAAATAGGAAATTTCTTCAGGAAAAAAAGTGAAGGTAAATTGTGGGAAATCGCATTGTTTTATTTTGAATTGGCATTTAAGCCATATTACCAGGCAGTTTGTATCGTTCCCGAATGGGCAATTACCCGAAACCGCCGGAAGGTAAACAAGTGGTTTGAAACGAATTTTTGAAACGAATGGGTAGAACACTAAAGAAGTAATTAATTATCGAATTTGAAGTATAGACAATTATTAAATTAATATTCCTGTACTTTTCAGAGAATACAAAAAATATACAAACAAATAATAATACCGTTATGAACAGAACACTTTTACACAAATTAAATTGGGGAATGTTTGGTATTCTTTTTCTGGTTCCTGTTTTTTCCTATGCGCAGAAGCCGAGTTACCAATATCCATTTCAAAACCCAACCTTATCGGTTGAAGAACGGGCAGCAAATATAGTTTCGTTGCTTACGGTAGAAGAAAAAATTTCCCAGATGGTAAACAATGCCCCTGCTATACAACGTTTGGGCATACCCGCTTACAACTGGTGGAACGAAACATTACACGGTGTGGCAAGAAGCCCGTATCATGTAACTTCTTACCCACAGGCCATTGCTATGGCTGCTACCTGGGATACAACATCATTGCATGTCATGGCAGATTATAGCGCAACAGAAGGCCGGGCAATCTTTAATGATTCAAAACGAAAAGGAAAAACCGGAATTTATTTAGGGCTTACCTATTGGACACCCAACATCAATATTTTTCGTGACCCACGCTGGGGCCGTGGACAGGAAACTTATGGAGAAGATCCTTTCTTAACCGGGCAATTGGGCAAGGCATTTGTAAGAGGGCTGGAAGGCGATAATCCCCGCTACCTGAAAGCATCTGCCTGTGCAAAACACTTTGCGGTGCACAGTGGCCCGGAGTGGAACCGAAGCACCTACAACGCAGTGGTTTCTGATTATGATTTATGGGATACTTATTTACCCGCTTTTAGAGATTTAATTGTAGATGCAAAGGTCAGTGGCGTAATGTGCGCCTACAATGCTTTTGACGGACAGCCCTGCTGCGGAAGTGATAAATTAATGAACAGCATTTTACGAAACGATTGGAATTTTACCGGTTATGTTACTTCCGATTGCGGTGGTATAAGCCATTTTTGGCGCACCCACAAAACGCATCCTACCAAGGAAGCGGCAGCAGCCGATGCTGTATTGCACGGAACGGATTGTGAATGCTCAGGGGATCCCACTTACAAGGCGTTGAGTAAAGCATTGAAAGACGGATTAATTACTGAACAGCAGATTGATATTTCATTGAAAAGATTGTTCACCATCCGTATGCGGTTGGGTATGTTCGATCCCGAAGAAATGGTGCCGTTTTCTACAACAGGTTTGTCTGTGCTGGAGTCGCCTGCACACAAAGCACATGCTTTAAAAATGGCCAGGCAATCGATGGTATTGCTAAAGAATGAGAAGAATATTTTGCCGCTGAATAAATCACTGAAAATTGCAGTAGTAGGACCAAATGCTGATGACGAATCCGTAATGTTGGCAAACTACTACGGGTATCCAACAGAGATCACTTCACTGCTGGAGGGTATCCGCAAAAAGACAAACAACGAGGTGATTTATATTAAAGGCAGCAACATTACGGACAATAATGTTTTTAAATCCGAATACGAAACCGGCAATTTTACCAGCAAAGGCAGGCCCGGGTTTGAAGCCGAATATTTTACCAATACCAAATTTACCGGCGCACCTGTATTGGTTCGTGCAGAGCAGATGATAGACAATAAGTGGGGCGATGGAGAAGAGATTGCAGCAGGCATAATAGCCAGGGATATGTCTGTGCGATGGACAACTACCTTCACACCGGAGAAAACAGGCGAGGTTACTTTCGATTTAAAAGGGGATGACCGCTGCAGGCTTTTTATTGACAGTGTAAAAAGAATTGAAACCGATATTAAGAATGCGTACTACAGTTTCAACGCCGAAAAAGGTAAAAGTTACCAGGTCGTAATTGAGTACTGGCAACATGCAGACAATGCAGAAGTGAAGTTTGATATGGGCGCTTTTGAAAAACAAGATCCTGCAATGATAGCAGCCCGGGTTAAAGATGCTGATGTGATCATTTTTGCGGGCGGCATTTCTGCAAAGCTGGAAGGCGAAGATATGCCGGTTTCGCTGGAAGGATTTAAAGGTGGCGACCGTACCAATATTGCGCTTCCTGCAGTGCAAACGAATTTGATGAAAGCACTGAAAGCTACTGGTAAACCCGTTGTATTTGTAAACATGAGTGGCAGTGCCATGGGTTTTGAATGGGAGGCTGCAAATATTCCGGCAATATTACAGGCATGGTATGGCGGTCAATCAGGCGGCGATGCAGTGGCTGATATTTTATTTGGAGAGTACAATCCTGCCGGACGTTTACCGGTAACCTTTTATAAAAATGTAAACGACCTTCCCGACTTTGAAGATTACCGAATGGACAACCGAACCTATCGCTATTTCAAAGGAGAACCTTTGTATCCTTTTGGTTTTGGTTTAAGCTATACATCATTTAGCTATGATAAATTGGTAATACCGGTATCATCAAAAACAAACACAAGCATACACTTAAAAGTAAACGTTACAAATACCGGAAAACTAAATGGCGAAGAAGTGGTGCAGTTGTATGTATCCGGAAATGATAAGAATGTTAAAAAGGCTATCCGTTCATTAAAAGGTTTTCAGCGGATTTACTTAAAAGCTGGCGAAAGTAAAACTGTTTCCTTTATTGTGAGTGCAAAAGATCTGTCAACTATTGATGAAAAAGGAAAAATGATTCCATTAAAGGGGGATGTTATCGTTTCGGTTGGCGGGTATCAGCCAACTGTATTTTTGGTAAAAGAAAAAAAGGTTGTTCAAAAAATCATTAAAAGAAAGTAAATAAATGCCAATGATTGTAAGTAGTGAATGGTCAATGGTGATCCGATAGCTATCGGATGGGCAAAATATGAAAAGTCTGTATTCATTGATATCTATTGACAATTGACATTTAACCATTGACCATTGACCATTCACAAATCAACACGTCACATCAAACTTAACAGAGCACCAGGGTATTGACAAATAAATTATGCTGCATCTTTTGCGTACCGCCGTTGTTGGTGTTCGTGTGGATGGCAGGCAGCGGTGGCACCACCAACAACTAGAAAAGTGATAACGATAAAATTGTACATCCAGTAAATGTTGTTGGTGAAAGCCAGGTTTCAAGGCTAACTGCACGAAAACCAACAAC
>JBBQTL010000363.1:0-3624 GCA_038213285.1 Chitinophagales bacterium | reverse complement strand
CAAAAGAACTATGTGTTTAAAAATATTGATATTGATGAAAAGGATGAAAATAATAAATAAGGCGGTGCTCCTATTTACACTGCTGTGTTTTGGGCTTTTGTCCAATGCGCAAACAGTTGTGAAAGGTTTTGTAAAGGACGCAACAACAATGAAACCCATTCAATTTGTAAGCATTTATTTTGAAGGAGGAAAAGGAGTTACTACCGGCGAAGATGGGAGCTATTCAATTGTAACCAATAGGGACAATCTTAAAATACTCAACTTCTCTTTCACAGGTTATAAAAATATATCAAAAAAAATTATTGTTGGTAAAGAACAAATAGTCAACATAGAACTTCAACTCAACCAATCATTACAGGAAGTAATTGTAAGAACAAAAAAAAGAGGTAAATATAAAAACAAGGACAATCCGGCGGTAGAATTGATTGACCTTGTGATAGCCAATAAAAGTAAAAACCAAATAAAGGCGTATGATTTTATTCAGTACCAGCAATACGAAAAGCTATCGCTTTCATTGACCAATAAACCCGAGAAGCTGATTAAAAACAGGCTTTTCAAAAACTATAAATTTATCCTTGAAAACATAGATAGTACCACCATTGAAGGAAAATCATTGTTGCCCATCTTTCTGGAAGAGAAACTTTCTGATATCTATTATAAGAAAAATCCTGAAAAAAATAAGACCCGATTACTGGGAGAGAAAAGAGTAAACCTGGCTGATTTTTTAGACGATAAAGGTATCAGTCAATATGTAAACAGGTTGTATGCAGACCTGGACATTTATAAAAATAATTTGCTGGTACTTAACTCGCAGTTTCTAAGTCCGATTGCTGATATGGGCCCTTCCTTTTACCGGTATTACATCAGGGATACGGTAGAGTTGGAAGGAATAAAACTGGTGAAACTATCTTTTACTCCACGCAACACGACCGACTTGTTATTCCGGGGTACCATGTTTATCACGCTGGATGGTAATTACGCTGTTCAAAAAATAAGCATGACAATCAGTAAGAATGCCAATTTAAACTGGGCAAGAGAACTGAGGATTAACCAGGATTTTGAGAAGGCTGCAGACGGACGTTTTCATGTAATAAAAAGTAGCATGCTGGCTGAGTTTGCACTTACCAAGAATGCATCTGGTGGCGTATTGGGAGAAAGAACAGTATCGTTTAAAAAATATCTGACAGATGTTCCTGCGCCGGACAGCATCTACGATGCCAGGGATATTGTTGACCGTATTAATCCTGCAGCAGCACCGGATAGTTTTTGGGTAGCCAACAGGCACAGTCCTTTGTCATCAGTAGAAACCAAGTCGTATTACAACATCGACAGCATGAAAAACATGCGATCATTTAAACGATTCGGTGAAATTGTTTCATTGATTTTTTCAGGATATTATTCTTTCGGGCCATGGGAACTAGGCAACACAAACACTTTTTATTACTTTAATCCAATAGAAGGGTTTACGCTAAAACTGGGTGGAAGAACAACGCCTAAATTCAGCAATTTTATTTATTTTGATAACTATGTTGCCTATGGCTTTAATGACAAACAATTGAAATACTTGTCGGCAGTAAGCTATTCGTTTAATCATAAAACCATTTATGCTTTCCCGCTCAATTATATAAAAGTGAGCTATCAGTACGACACCAATATTCCGGGGCAGGAATTACTGTTTGTAAGAGAAGATAATTTCCTGCTTTCTTTTAAAAGAGGTAACAATAATAAATGGTTATATAACAATTACCTGAAAGCTCAATACGTAAGGGAGTTTGGGAAAAACCTGCGTTATACTTTTGGTTTTAAAAACTGGAAGCAAACACCGGCTGGTGACATTACCTACCAAAAAGTATCTGATAATACTTTACTAAAAGACCTAACAACTTCTGAAATATCCGGTGAATTCAGGTGGGCACCCCATGAGCAGTTTTACCAGGGAAGAAATTACAGGATCCCCATCATCAATAAATACCCCATTTTTAATTTAAGGGTTATTGCAGGTGTAAAAGGTTTATTGAATGGGGAATATAATTACAAAAATGTAAGCCTTCGCATCGACAAACGCATTTTTCTTTCTCAACTGGGATACACAGACTTTTCTATTGAAGGTGGCTATATATTTGGACAAGTACCTTTTCCTTTGCAGACCATTCACCGGGCCAATCAAACCTATGCTTATCAGGTAGACTCTTATAACATGATGAATTTTATGGAGTTTGTTAGTGACCGCTATGTTGCTTCTAACTTTGACTTTTATTTCAACGGATTTTTCTTTAATAAAATCCCCCTTATAAAAAAACTAAAGCTAAGAGAGGTGGGCAGTTTTAAAATATTATATGGTGGGTTAAGGGATGAAAACAATCCCTATAAAACGGATGGCATGCTGAAATTTCCGACAGATGTAATAACCGGTCAACAAACTACCTTTGCCCTTAATAAAACACCTTATATTGAAATGAGTGTAGGTATTGCAAATATTTTTAAACTAATAAGGGTGGATGTAGTGAAAAGACTTACCTACATTGACAATCCAGGCGTCACTACGTGGGGCCTTCGAACAAAAGTGAAATTTGATTTTTAATCAGTAAATAATTAACCATGGCAGATGAATTAATAAGAGACCGGCTTCAAAAAGTGATATATACGGTCATTAATCCATTGGTAAAAGGGTTGATTAAACTTGGCTTTACTCCGAATATAGTAACCATCACAGGCTTACTCTTAAACATTGGGGTTTCCATCGTCTTTATAATGGGCGCCGAAGAAGGCAACCGTGGTGATTTATCCTATGTAGGCTGGGCTGGTGCATTGATATTATTCGCCGGACTATTCGATATGCTGGATGGCCAGGTTGCCCGGCTTGGTAATATGAGTTCCACTTTTGGTGCCTTGTTCGATTCAGTTTTGGACCGGTATAGCGAGTTAATTATGTTCCTTGGCATTTGTTATTACCTGGTGGCGCATCATTATTTTTTTAGTTCATTGTTTGCATTTATTGCATTGATTGGTTCTATGATGGTAAGCTACACCCGGGCCAGGAGTGAAGGGCTGGGTATAGAAAATAAAGGAGGTTTGATGCAGCGTCCTGAACGGGTTGTATTAACAGGACTTGCAGCATTGATAGCAGGCATACTGGGAAATATTATCGGCGGTGAGTATAAATATGTTATTCCAGGCACCAACTTTCAACTTTTTGAAACCATTTCTGTATTTACTATGCCGCTTACCATCATGGCGGTACTAACCAATTTTACTGCATTTAAAAGACTGGCTTCTGCAAAAAAAGCGTTAGACGAAAAAGATAAAAGACAACAACGTTAATATGTACTTCAAAAAAATTATTTTATCCTTTATCGCTCTTATTAGCTTAGTGTTACAGGGAGCTGCACAGGTAGAACATTTTCCTATACCAACACCTGACAGCAAGCAGTTGTTTTTTCTGCAACGTACTTCCAATACCAATACCATTGTATATGAATTAAATCTCCAAAACGGGAAGATAGATAAAGAAAATCCAATAAGAGAGTACTGGATTCGCTACCAGGAAAAAGGACAACGGGAAGATTTAAACTACATACAACGTAAATTTGCATATGGTATAAAATCAAAAAAAATTGCAGAAAA
>JBBQTL010000362.1:0-3642 GCA_038213285.1 Chitinophagales bacterium | reverse complement strand
AGCCGCACGGGTTTGATTCACTTCACCCTGATAAAACAAAGGCGAAAATAAAGCCGATGGATCATACTTAGATGCAGGTGCTTGCGCATGAGCTTGAAGGAATGATAAAGAGACAACAAGAGAAAGAATACTACGAATCATTGTACAATGAATTTAATGATTCGAAGGTAGGTAATTGAAGCAGTAACTGATTGCCTTCTGTACAGGTATTATTGCCAGCTTTTGATTAATTCGGCCGCTTCTATTTTTATACGGGGATCATCTTCTGTTGATACGGGTAATTGAAGCACTGTTTTTAAGAGTGGGATCGCTTTTTCTTTCTTATTTATTTTATTATACGCACGGGCCAATTCAAGATAATTTAAGGCGAAATTGGGATTTAAAATTTTTGCTTTCTCATACGCCTCTATCGATGCCTTAAAGGATGCTTGCGGCAAACCACCAAAAAACACCCTGGCAGCAGTTCTTTCAATCACCGATAAATTGCTCACTTCATAGTTCCACTTACCCAATATATGCCAGGCTTTGAAATTATTTGGATTTATCTTAATGGCCATTTCGGCATATTGCCGAATTTCTTTTACAGCAGCTATTTTATCTTTACCACTCTTCGCTAATACAGTTCTTCCAACGGCAATCCCCATGGCTACATGTGATTCATCGTCATTGGGGTATAGTTTTAAAGCAGTTTTTGCATAAATGATAGCAGCATTATTATAACTGTTACGCATATTCTCTTCTTTCTCTCTGGCTCCTATCCGGCTGCACAATTCGCTGCACTTGGTTAAGGCATATAGATTGGCGGGTTGTAATTTTAAAGCTTCCTTAAATTTATGTAAGGCTTCTTTTTCATTGGGTATGGCTTCATTGCGTTCAGCTTCTTTAAGCAAACTTGCAAAATCCTGTGCTTGTAGCGATGCAAGTGTACCTAGCAAAAAGATACACATAAAAATCCCAGCACGCATGATACATGCTAAGGGCCGTACTGAGAAAGCATGGCCTTTTTTAATAAAAACGCTGGAATATATGGTACGAAGGGTATTCATTAAGAAAACGATTTCTGAAAAGATACTCCAACCTTTCCTGAAAAATTATTTATAGGTGGTTGTAATTTGTTAATTGTTATGTAAATAGTAGTAATACGATCATCCAGCAAATATATTGTATGGGTTATCCGGGCGGCCAATGTTTCCAATAAAGGTTCAGGGATAGCCATATTGTCTTTAATCGCTTTATATACAGCTACATAGTTAATGGTTTCATTAATAGACTGTATTTCTGCTTCACTTTTAAAATCGATCGTAACAGATACTTCAAAATTAGTACCCACCAATCGTTCCTCCTTATGGAGGCCATGCTGAGCAAAAAAAAGCAGGTCTTTTAAATGAATACTATACAAGGGATAATGATTTGAAATGAAATATAATGGCACGGATTAATGAAATCCTTTTTCGCCTAAAAATCTTTCTGCATCTAAAGCAGCCATACAGCCACTACCCGCTGCCGTTACGGCTTGTCGATAAATATTATCTTGCACATCACCGGAAGCAAAAACCCCGGACACATTTGTTTTACTGGTGCCGGGTGTGGTTAAGATATAGCCGGTTTCATCCATGTTTAAAAATCCTTTAAAAATACCGCTGTTGGGTTCATGTCCGATCGCTACAAAAAAAGCACTTACCGGTATCTCCTGCTTTTCGCCGGAAACATTATTTTTTATACGTACCGCTTCTACTTTTTTATCACCAAGGATTTCATCGGTTTCTGAATTCCAATATATTTTAATATTGGATGTATTTAATACCCTATCCTGCATCACCTTGCTGGCACGCATCTGGTCTTTACGCACGATCATGTGTACAATCGTACATAATTTAGAAAGGTATAAGGCTTCTTCCGCTGCGGTATCTCCGGCACCCACAATAGCAACTTCTTTTCCTTTGAAAAAAAATCCGTCGCAAACGGCACAGGCACTTACACCATATCCGTTCAAACGCTGTTCACTCGGTAATCCCAGCCATTTAGCAGAAGCGCCTGTGCTAATGATCACGGCATTGGCTTCGATCCATTTTTCTTCATCGATCTGCACTTTTAGAGGATGCGAAGAGAAATCAACGGCACTAGCCAAACCATATCTGATATCTGTACCCATCCGCTTTGCTTGATTTTCAAAATGAACCATCATCTCAGGGCCTTGTATCCCATCTGGATAGCCGGGATAATTTTCTACTTCCGTGGTAATGGTTAATTGTCCGCCTGGTTGTATACCCTGGTACAATATTGGTTTTAAATTAGCTCTTGACGCATAGATAGCAGCTGTGTATCCAGCCGGACCGGAGCCGATGATCAAACAATTCACTTTTTCTATTGCTGTATTTTCCATCTTACAATTCTTTCAGGTTTTTATTGGGTTATTAGTAAGCGATTGTTCGCTACCGTTAGTTATTTATAATTATTTTCTTATTCTACAATTAAGGTACTATACCAGGCTGCATAGCCACAAAAAGCGCCTAAAGCACCATTAGAAATATTGCCAATCACCTTATTGGGTTGCGCAAAAGGATTGCCAATACTTTGATAGGCAAATTCCCAGGTATTCCAAAATATATAGGTGGGCCTGGTGATGTTACAGAACTTAAGTGTTACCGTATCCGCTTTAAAGAAGAAATTGTCTTCGCCCGAAGGTGGATTGTTTCTATCAATGCCCTGCGGTAATTGTACTTCAAAGGTAGTACCATCTATCACTTCATCACTAAAAACAGAATTTTCACCAGGGTAAAAAGGCTGGTTATTTCTTTTGGTAAAATAGCGGGAATAATTGCCTAATCCGGGTGGATCAGTTGCTTTGATCAACAACACCCTTTTATTGGTATCAGGGTTTAGTGGCGCTGGTCTAAAAAAAAACGAATCCGGTACAGAATTCAAACCAGGAATGCGAGTAGTAGCTGTATATTCTTTTCCTGCCGAAACAATGCGTAAACTATAATCGGTATTGAGTGCTCCCACAAATGTAGTGCTTAACGAGGCCGAATCAATGCTGTAATAATAAGCGGTATATCCAGGAATCAATGGAATAGCATATTCTTTCAACTGATGTGTAACGTTGCCATTGCTCATGAATACATCTGCATTTCTTACAAATGAATTGGCCAAAATATCCGGACTGATCTCGCTAAAAAAGGAAAGACTGCTGGAAAGCACGACAATGGGTGCTTTGCCATTTTCAATTTCGGCATCCACCACTAAAACCGGAACGGATTCTTTTAGGTTAAAATCTATGTTTTTTTCACAGGCCATTAAAGCCACCACACAAAGAATCCAGCACAATTTATTCATAGGGCAAATTTACAATTTATACTATACAATCATTCAGCACACATTGAAATAACAGTTTCGTTATAAGAAATGTTTTGCTTTTATCCGCTATTTGAAAAGCTATGGGGCCATAGCATAAAAAAAGGGCACCGAATGGGTACCCTTTAATAGATGATGATTTGTGTTTATAATACGATGATCCGTTCTACCTTGTTTAATTGATCGCCTTTCAGCTGGATGAAATACGCCCCTTTTGGAAAGCGGCTCATATCAATCGTACGCACCAATTGGCCATTAGCAGCTATTTTATACTGCGCTACTACTACC
>JBBQTL010000361.1:0-3660 GCA_038213285.1 Chitinophagales bacterium | reverse complement strand
TGATTGATGATGGCATAATGGTGTGAGCTGAATAATTTAAGACGCAAGTTTTTTAATCCCGTTAAGTAGTGAAGACTGGCAAATTATCTGATCAAACAAAAAATCAAAATTCTCTGCCTGGATACATTCGGCAAATGTATTGAGCAGTTTTTGAAAATGATTGTCTGCCGGTAAAGAATAGGCTATTTTGCTTTGGGGTGTTTCAATAATTATTGTTGGCATAAAGCCGGGACCGGCCGTGAAGGCTCTTTCCACCACCAGCTTTCCTTTGCTACCCCATAATTCAATATTATTTTGATAAAAATTATCAAAACCGAATGCCAGTTGTGATATAATCCCTTTGCTGTTTTTTAATAGGGCGCTTCCCTGGAAATCGACCTCCCAATTTCCATTTTCAAGGGAGGCTGCCAATACGGCCTGGTCTCTACCCAAAAAGAATTGGGCCGCCATGGTAGTATAAGCGCCAGCATCCATCAGGGCACCACCTGCTAATTCCTGTTTATACCGGATATTGGTATCAATACTAAAGGGTGGAAATCCAAAAGTGGCACGTAACAGTCTAACCTCACCAATCGCATCTTCAGCAATCCGCTGCTTTACAAAATCAAATTGGGAATGAAACACAAACATAAAATTCTCAAAAACGCATAATTTCCGTTGTGTTGCCAGGGCTATTATAGCGGATGTTTCCTGCGGGTTTACTGCCAATGATTTCTCCGAAAGTACATGCTTTCCCTCGTTCAATGATTTCATAATCCATTCAAAATGTAACCCGGTAGGCAAAGGAATATATACTGCGTCAATATCGTCTCTTTGGAGCAGGTTGTCATACCCTGTTACAGCTTCGCAATTAAATTTTTTACCGAAGGCAATCGCCTTATCCGCTTGCCGGCTTGCAACCGCCACCAATTCAAACGCACCTGTTTGTAAGAGATTAGGAATCACCAGTCTGCCGGCAATATCAGCACAACCCATCACACCGATTTTTACTTTATTTTTCATTATATCCCGGTTAATGGTGGATTAAATAAAACTAATAGCAGAGAGCAAACTCCTTGATTGTATATTCAGGTAATTATTGAAGGTGATAAACGTATTCATTTGGTTCAAGGTCATCCAGGTATAATTTTCCGGGGCATTGATCGGGAAGTCATCTCCCACCTCTATAATAATGTTCCTGTTTTGTTCATGGTAGAACCTGCCACCCTCCTCTGATTGCATGGCATCATACCTGATCATTTCCACCGGCGCATTTAAAACAAAATCGAGGAAAGGAATTTCGTAATCCGGCCGCCTGTAATCACCTGTGAGGCATTGTACAGTGGGTGCCAATTCAAGGATATCAAAATTGCCACATTCTAATTTAGCCTGTACTAGGCAATGCAATATGCCGTGTATTTTCTTAACGATGAAGGCAATAATACCTTCCTGGGAAGGCTGTACCATTGGCTGACACCAACTGCTAACCTCCCTATTGCTGATGGTTACTTTTGCGGCAATTATCTTGAAGAAGCGGTGATCCCTATGATAAATCTCCCGGTCGGTAATGAACCAGTTGGTTACCTTATTTAAAGGAATGGAGGTTACATTCAGGTCGTAACGGCATTTTAAATCAGTTAACCAGGCAACAAGGTCTTCAAATGAATAGTAGGAAATACCTTTGTTGATAGACGATAATAACATGCTCATCGCCAAACCATCATTAGAATAGGAATGTAGGCCGATATCACTAATGGTTTTAAAAGGAATTCCTGAGATAACAGTGCGGGTGTCCATATTCACCAAGTTGTCCTCCAATATCAATTTTTTAATTTGCCCCAGCGTTAGCCATACAAACTCCTCCCGAATGACGATCTCTTCGTGTACCTGTATAATGATATTCCTGTTCCTTTTCCTAAGAAAACGGGCACCTTGTTCCGACTGTAACTGATCCAGCAGGATAGTACCACTTTTTCTATCCTTAAAATATTCAAGATAGGCGGGCGTTTTCCCACCATGTACCTGGGTGTAGTTGCTTTTGGTAGCTTGTAAAGTGGGTGACAACTGAACGTTGTTGATATTACCCGGCTCTATCTTAGCTTGTAACAAAAAATATAAAATCCCATTGGTTTCCTTTGTAATTATGCCGAGGTAGCCAATTTCCGGTTGATTAATAATTGGCTGATCCCATTCCTTTAATTCGCGCCAATTGGTTTTAACGTTGATCCCTTCTATCGAAAAGAACCTGCCCGAATTGTGTACCAGTTTGGCCTGGCCGTTCTCAAAGCCCCAATTATCAAGTTGGGAAAACTCAATTTGTTGCACGATTACCTCCACTTCCTCATTTCTCTTTTTTAGCCAGTTCTTGATTTCAGGCGTACTTATAAAAGGGTTCTCTTCGGTTAAAGCAGACTGAAGGAACTTATTCATGGATTCTTTGTTCATTAACAATTAGTATCTAAATTAATATAGCGGGTTATATTTAAAAGTTACCAAATACAACTGTGAATGCATTGGTATGTAAAGTAAATGTCGTTTAGTGAAGAATGTTAGTTACACTCATCCTGGCTGTTATACCTGGCGCCGGAGCCCTTCCTCCACTTAAGATTTCTTAGCTATAAGACACTGATTTTAAAGTAATGTTTTATTATATGAAGCAGTTGGTTTTGTAGTAATAACCTGGTCATCCTTTTTAAAGTATGCCCGTACACATTTTTAAAGGTATCCCGATCTGCCTTTTCATTAATTTTCTTCTCCGGATGGTGAAGCGGGAAAGACATGCTTTTATATGTTGTAGTCTCGATATAAGAATCGTTTAAAAATGCATGGGTAGATGCATTTTTAAACCCAAGGTTAATTATGAGATTAACAGCTGGCGTAATTGCATAACCCCCGTTTTTCCACATTGCGAACAACCATTGATAATCCCAGGTATTAATTTTTCCGGTTTTTACTTTCAGAAATAAATTTTTCCAAAATCTTCTTTCATTGAAATTTTTGAATACCGCGTTAATGCCCTTTTCATTAAAGGCATCTAACCCGTTCATATTAAAATCGTAGGTAAGCCAAGCCCGCCGCCAGGTGGCCCATCCCCATATATGAGGATACTGAGAAAAGTAATAGCTTGCTTCCTGGGGACTGTTAACCTGTTGAAAGGTGCTTCCCCCAATTGACATTACCTGTTCATCTGTTTTGTATTTTATAAGCAGTTCTTCGCAGTAAGGAAAAAAACTTGCCTCCGGTAAACAGTCATCTTCTAAAATAATACCATACTCCACCTGCTCAAAAAACCAACTAATACCTCCACTGACAGCAGGGCCGCAGCCAAGATTTTCTTTTCGATAGAGTGTTTTTAATTCACAATCCCAATCAATTGATTTAAATATTTCCTTTGTGCTGTCACATAGCGCCAGTTCATCCGGCCGGTGGGTACGCGGGCCATCTGCCGCAACAAAAAGATAGGCAGGTTTAATTTTTCTAACTTGCTCAAATACCTCCCTGGTAATATCCGGCCTGTTAAAAATCAATAGTAACACCGGCGTTTGAAACGTCTCACTCATTTTATTTCTTGTATTTATCCCAAATGGCGGGAAAAAATGTCCTGGCCCATAATTTTAAAAAGGCCACTGGCAGGAAAATGGGGTAATGCTTTTTAATGTAATAAAGATATTCATGATAAGC
>JBBQTL010000360.1:0-3716 GCA_038213285.1 Chitinophagales bacterium | reverse complement strand
TGCCATAAATATCACACGTATGTTATCAATCATCAGCGACCTTCCGCCACATGTAGTAGGAGTGAGGGCTAATGGAGCTATTACAAAACAGGATTTCGACACTGTATTGAAGCCGGCACTGGAGGAATTGTTAAGGAGAACAGGTAAGATTAATTATTTATTATTGTTGGAAACACCGGTTAGCAACTTTACCATTGGCGCCTGGATAGATGATTTTATCCTGGGATTAAAGCACTTTACACATTGGAACCGAATAGCCGTTGTAACAAATGAAAAGGTGGTGGAGAAATTTTCAGATGCATTTAATTTTATCCTGCCAGGTAAATCTAAAGGCTTTACGCTTAGCGAGTTGGTAAAAGCTAAAGAGTGGGTATCTGAGTTATAAATTTTTTTTTGTAGCACATGGTGCGTTATCAGTTTTTAAATTGTTCCGGCATTTAAATCCGGATTCAGAACACAATCAATATCATTTTTCTTTTTTGTTTAATCATTCCCAGTTGAAAATAAAATTTAGTCATTTTTATAATTATGCCCCCGGTAATAAATAAAATTATACGTAAAACCTTCAAGGTACTGGGTTGGATAGTTGCCGGTTTTCTTTTTTTAATATTGTTGATTTATATCCTCATACAGGTTCCTGCTGTGCAAAATTTTGCCCGTAAGAAAGTAGTCACTTACCTTGAAAATAAATTACATACAAAGGTTGATATTGCAAAACTATCATTGGATTTTCCAAAAAGACTGGTATTGGAAGGTGTGTATTTCGAAGACCAGAAAAAGGATTCTTTATTATTTGGTGGTAAGATACAAGTGGATATCGCTTTATTAAAACTAATCAGCAGCGAAGTAGAGATCAATTATATTGGTTTGAAAGATATCCGTGCGAAAATATACAGAACAGCATCCGACTCTGCTTTCAATTACCAGTATATAGTTGATGCATTCGTTAGTCCCCCGGATCCCACTAAAGCAAAGGATACTACCGCCGGCATGAAGATAAATGTTGACAAAATTGTGTTGGATAATATTGGCGCTTCTTTTAAAGATGCGAGGTCGGGTATTGACTTTTTGGTAAGATTAGGCAATTTTCAAACTGCATTTAAAAAGTTTGATCTCGACAAAATGATTTTTTCGCTGCCTGATATCGTGCTGGAAAATGTAACCGGTCACATGTATCAAAACAAACCCTTACTAAAGACAGAGTCAGTAGCGGCGGTGGAGGCACAAAGTGATGAACCATTCAAGCTTCAACTTGGTTTGCAAAATGTCACTTTTAAAAATATCCGTTTCGATTATAAAAATGATGTATCCGTCATGTCGGCAAAGCTCGCCCTTGGTGAGCTATCAGGCAAGGTTAAATCAATTGACCTGGCTAAGTTGGATGTGCAATTGGAAAGTGTAAAACTTCACAATACAGATGCGGCCATCGTATTGGGAAAATCCGAGCAGACAAGGATTGTAAAAGAGGAGATAAACAAGGAGGTAGCGGCACAGGCCAACAATCCATGGAAAGTAGCCATTGGAAATATTGATTTTGAAAATAACAATATAGCATTCGATGATAACAATAAATCACCCATTGCAACGGGAATGGATTATGCACACCTTGATATTAAAAAATTAAAACTACAGGGTAATAATTTATTGGTAACGCCAACCTCCTACACCGGTAATATTACATCGGGCGGATTTTCGGAACAAAGTGGTTTCAACCTGCGGCAATTGAAAACCGAATTTATGTATAGTGATAGCGGAGCGGTGCTCAAAAATTTGTTTGTTCAAACAGATAACACGCTGATCAGGGATTACATCGCAGTCAGCTATCCGTCATTAGATGCGGTGGTAAAAGACATGGGTAGACTTTACCTCGATGCCAGCTTTAAAAATAGCGAACTTGCTGTAAAAGATATTCTTGTATTTGCGCCGCAGTTGCAGGCTAATTTAAAAGGCAATGAAAGTGCTGTGATACGTATCAATGCTACGGTAAAAGGGTATCTCAATAACTTAACCATACCAGGTTTCCAGGTAAGCGGCATCGGTAATACGGTGCTAAGCATGTCGGGTACAATTAAGGGCCTGCCTGATGCAACCAAAGCCATTTATGACTTTAATATTGCCAACTTCCAGACAACAAAAACCGACCTTAACAGGTTTCTTCCGGCTGGCACAATACCCGAAAATATTCGCATACCAGACAGGATGCAGATAAGTGGCAGCTTTAAAGGACTTGCTACTAATTTTACTACCAATTTATTGGTACAAACCAATAAGGGAAATGCAAGGCTGGCGGGTTACCTGAACAGTAAAGCTGAAACATATAACCTGAAAGGTTCGCTTAACAATGTGGATATTGGCTACCTGGTAAAACAGGATACCATGATCGGTAAAGTATCCATGAATTTTACAGCAAAGGGGAGAGGGTTTAAGCCTGGCCGAATGAACAGCCTGGCAACGGCCCATGTGCAATCGGCTTACATAAAAGGCTATAACTACCAGGCACTTGATATGAATGCATCTGTTAACAAAGGGTATACTATATTGAATGCAGACATGGCAGACAAAAGCCTCGCCTTTCACCTGAATAGTGAAGCACTGATTGACGACAAGTTTGCAACCAATATAAAATTGCGACTCCTGCTGGATAGCATATTAATGAAGCCATTGGGATTCACCACTACCGATATTCGTATACATGGTAATGTGATAGGTGATATTACTACTACTGACTTAAACGCACCCGGGGGTAAAATACAAATTGGAGACCTGGTGGTTTACAATGAGGGTAAGCGTTACAATGCAGATACTATTACTGTCCTTGCTGCTACTACCGATACGGGAAAAGTAGTATCGCTTTACTCGCAGATAGCAACTGCTACTTTAAACGGGAAATTTGATTTAACATCCATCGGCCCCGGTGCCATGAAGGTGATCAATAAATACTACGACCTTGGGATAAAGGATACTGCATTGATCAATGATAAATGGGATTTAAACGCCACCATTATTCCAGACAGTTTATTATTTGTTTTTGTACCATCATTGGCTGGCACAGATACCATTCAATTAAAAGCCGGATTTGACGGAGCCACTGAAAAATTGAACCTGTTGGTGAATGCGCCAAAGGTGCAATTGGGTACACAGGTGTTGGATAGTTTGACCATTACAGCCGCAAACGAAGCAGATCAGTTTTTATATGCCGCTACAGTAAATAAGGCTGGTACTAAAAGCTTCCAGTTACAAAGAACAGAATTGAATGGTCATATTGCCAATAATGAATTGTATTCAAAGTTGAATATCGAAGATGTGGATGGAAAAGATAAATACCAGTTGAGTGCAAAAATTAGGCAGGTAAATGGCGTAATCAAAACAAGTTTATCAGACAGCCTGATGCTGGATTATAACAAATGGGCGGTTGATAAAAGCAACTATATTCAATACGACAGCACAGGCATTAATGTACATCAGTTTAATATCAGCAATAGCGGGCAATTGCTCAGTATTCATTCGCAATCTGCTTCTAACAAAGCGCCCATTGATGTAATTTTAAAAGATTTTCACATCAAAACATTAACCAATATTGCCGAGCAGGATTCGCTTGTGGTAGATGGTGTGATCAATGGAAACGTGCTGGTAAAAAATGTAATGACCAGTCCTGTTTTTACTTCAAGCATCAGGATAGATACCCTTACTTATAATACAGATACGGTAGGCAATAT
>JBBQTL010000359.1:0-3839 GCA_038213285.1 Chitinophagales bacterium | reverse complement strand
AAAGCTATATTTGAACGGTGCCTGGGATGGGGTATTGATGATTCCTGCAGAAGAGAGGGCTGCGCATTCAGTTTACCGGGGTAAGATAAAAAATGTTGTATTCAGGAATATAAAAATTGTTGATGGATTATTTCCTTACTCTGTTTTCTACGGTTATGATGCTGACAAAAATGTAAACAATGTATTGATTGAAAATTTGCAGGTGCATGGTAAGCGAATTACGAATGTTAGGGATGCAAAATTATACCTGGAAAATGCCAGTAATATTTTTGTGAAGTAGACATTAGAAATTTACCATTCCGACAGCCGTGGCCGGTGTCTCACCTGCCACTTTTAGCATTATTAGAAATACTATCAATCATATTTAAACAGCTCCTTACTCATGCCTAGTTGTAATTTTAAAAATTATTTCCGCCTGTTTATTTTGTTTTTTCTTTTTGGCACAGGGCAATGCTGCTTTGCTCAAAGAGAAAAACTGATTTACCACGAAATAAAAACAGACGCTGCAGGAAAAATTATTCCCTGGTATGCAGACGAGCCGGGCAAGGCATACAGCCACGTAATACAATCGGTATGGCATTTTTGGGATACCATGCGTATTGATATGAATGGCTTGCCCTACTACATGAACCACCAGGTATGGAACCCCGGTGTGAATGACCCAAGAGGTATTGGAGGCGACCAGTTTGCCATGGCGTTATCCTCCTGGCAACTGCTGTATCAATATGCAGGTGACGAACGCATTAAAGAGAACATGAAATTTATTGCAGACTATTATCTCACACATAGCTTTTCTGCGGCTTCGGCTGTATGGGCCAATATTCCTTACCCTTATAATACGCTGCTTTATTCCGGGATTTACGATGGGGATATGGTAATCGGAAAAGGCTTTACACAACCAGATAAAGCCGGTTCTTTTGGCTGGGAATTATTAAAGCTTCACAAGATGGTGGGTAATAAAAGTCACGGGCAAACACCGGCGGCTATTTATTTAGATGCTGCAGTAAAAATTGCCAATACCCTTGCTGCCCACATGGTTGTTGGTAATTACAACCAATCTCCATTGCCCTTTAAAGTAAATGCGGTAACGGGGGTAATTGGTAAATTAAGTGAAAATAACGGAACAGGCAAAGCACTGCAATTAAGCAACTACACGAGCAATTGGTCGGGCACGATGGAACTATGGCTGGCATTGATAAAAATAAAGAAGGGCAACACAAAAAAATATCAGCAGGCATTTAATACCATGCTGGCATGGATGAAAAAATATCCTTTGCAAAACAATCGCTGGGGACCTTTTTTTGAAGACATACCTGGCTGGAGTGATACTCAAATTAATGCGGTAACATTCGCACAATTTATGATGAACCACCAGCAATATTTTCCTGAATGGAAAAAACAGGTGCAACAAATTTTTAACTGGGTATATATTACCGTAGGAAATAAAAGTTGGGAGAAATATGGCGTGACTGTTGTAAATGAACAAACAGCGTATCAAACACCCGGCAACAGCCATACATCAAGGCAAGCCGCTGCAGAGCTGCAATACACAGCACTTACAGGCGATAGCAGCTATAAACAAAATGCCATCCGTGCTTTAAACTGGGCTACTTATATGGTAGATGCTGATGGAAAAAACCGGTATCCGCAGGATGAAAACTGGCTTACTGATGGCTATGGGGATTATGTACGACATTACCTCCGTGCCTTTGCTGCAATGCCTTCATTGGCGCCAGTTGATGAAGACCATATTTTATCTTCCACCTCCATCATTCAGTTTGCGGAATATAAAAACAGCCCCTATAAAAGATTTGTTTTTGGGGAGCAACCTGAAGGTGTTGTAACGGTTAGGTATACTGCCTTCGATGAAAAAGGGCAGGAAGTCATAAGGCTGACCAGCAAGCCATCCAATATATTTTTCAATGCTAAGCCAGTAAAAGAAGGGGCGAATGACGCAGCAACAGAAGGCTTTCTATGGCTGCCATTGGCCACGGGCGGTTTATTGTTTATCAGTAGACTAAATGCCAATGAGATTGTGGTAATTGAATAATATAATCAAAGGAAAAACAATATACCAACCCGTAATTTTTAATTTTTCAAATGGATATTTGATAGGTAAAAAAAACTGCCAATGGCCTTTGGATTTTATTGAACAATATCCGGGACGCTTTGAAATATGCTATTCAAAAACCGCGGGCTTGTGAAAGTTGATAAAAGGAAATGGGGAAGAGGAAAATCTTGATTACGGGAAAGTATTGGCACAATCAAAAAAAGCCGGGTTTAAACATGTTGTTTTGGTAAATAAACCTGTAATTGAAGCGCCGTTTACTATTTTTAAAAAAAGCTACGCTTTTATCGACAGCTATTTTAATTTTTCATCAACAAAACATATACACAGCCATTATGAAAAAGAACTGGTTTAAATTAATCAATGTAAACCTTTGGATGTTTCTATCCTTTAATGCATTTTCTCAATTACCTTTTTACAATATTATTGACTTTGGTGCAAAGGCAGATGGCACTAGTATTAATACACTGGCTATTAATACAGCCGTCGAAAAATGCAATAAAGATGGTGGTGGTTCAGTAATTATTCCTGCCGGCTATTTTGTTTCGGGCACAATTATATTACTTTCAAATGTAGAACTGTATTTATCGCCAGGGGCTACATTAATAGGCAGTAAAGACACTTCAGATTACCTGCTAAACAACGATGTATTAATGCCTGGGGAAGGTTATAACAGGTATGGTCTTATTTATGCAAACAATGCACATCATGTATCTATAGCTGGTAAAGGTACCATTGATGGAAGCGGCAACTACTTTATGCACAATCCTTATCAATACAAATACAAAGGGGGCGATTTTGACTCAAAGTTTACCAGGCAAGGTGCTGAATATATGAAACCAGGAACAGTCATCGAAGATGGGCCTGTTACCTATCCGTTTCGTCCGGGGTTATTAGTAATGATAACAAATTGCAATGATGTTTCCCTTACCGGTGTCACCCTTGAAGATGCTCCTCAATGGACTATCCGCATCGGCTTTTGTGATGGAGTGAAAGTGAGGGGTATCACTATCAACAATAATCCGTTGGTTCCTAATAACGATGGCATTCATTGCACCGTGTCGAGGAATATAACTATTTCCGATTGTAATATAATCGCCGGTGATGATGCCATTATTGTAAGTGGTTTTGGTACAGATGTTCATACAGGTAATGATTATGTATATGGTAATAAAACCGGCATTGCTGAAAATGTAGTGGTAACCAATTGTGTTTTGTCTTCCCGTTCTGCCTGCATTCGTGTTGGCTACGGTGAACGTCCAATCAGGAACCTGGTGTTTAGTAATTTGGTGATGTACGCATGCAACAGGGGTATTGGTATTTTTGCGAGAGAAGAAAGTAGTATTGAGCGTATTATTTTTTCAAACATACTAATCAATAACCGCCTGCATTCCGGCCATTGGTGGGGCAAAGGAGAACCAATACACATTTCTGCAGTAAATAGTAAAGAAGGTGGAAAAGCAGGTACAATTACTGATATACAATTCTTTGGTATTAATGCTGTAAGTGAAACAGGTATTGTTATACAAGGCAGCCCCGAAAGTATCATTACTAATATCGGCTTCGATAATGTAAAGCTGCAAATTAACAGGGGAAAATATACTGATACCTACGGTGGTAATTTAGATTTTCGTCCTGCCTATCCTTTAAGTGCGGCATTATATAAGCATGATATACCCGGTGTGTATGTACAATATGCTGACCAGCTTAAGTTTGCTGATTTTAATTTGTCATGGGGTGATGACTTACCTGCATATTTTACTTATGGCCT
>JBBQTL010000358.1:0-3845 GCA_038213285.1 Chitinophagales bacterium | reverse complement strand
AGTACGTCTACCTATGGAAAGGGTACTGTACAACGTACTATCCCCCTGGCTCCTGAAAGTGAAAGTGCCATTTTTAATAAGAAAGGCGAAGACCTTGGCACTGTGAAACTTACGCTTCAGAAATTTTACAGGGTAAATGGTGGCGCCACACAGTTAAGAGGAGTAGTACCCGATGTGATAATCCCAGACAGAATGGAACTTGCCAAAGCTCGTGAAAAAGATAATCCTACTTCATTAAGTTGGGATGAAATAGCAAAGGTAGATTACAAGCCATGGACTAGTACATTTAGTACCGATATGGTAGCAGCATCGGCCAACGAACAAGCGAAAGCCAACATCACTTTTAAGAAAATGAGGGAAAAAATTGATTCTATTGATAAAGAAAATGATCGTGCCTACTCTTTAAATCTTATAAAGTATCAAACAGCTCAAAAACAATTAAAGGCAAGGTACAAACAACTGGAAGAGCTGTTAAAATTGTCAAATCAATTGAATGTGAAGAATGTGGAAGCTGATAATGCCAGGTTAACAGGCGACAAGGAAAAGGCGGAAAAGAATAAAAGGTTTTTGAATACATTAAAGGATGATATATATGTAGATGAGGCAGTAAAGGTTACTAATAGAATGATAACGCAAAGTAACATAGCATTAAATCACGGTTCAGTAGTAGCACCCGAAAATAAAAATTAACTGATAGCGTAACTACAAAGATAATTCAACAATGAAAAAATCCCACAGTGTTTATAACTGTGGGATTTTTTTACAATTGATTCTGGCGAAGTTAACAGGCCAATGCCTGGCCAAGCATTATAATTACATGGGCTTGCAGGGCATGAACGCTAATGAGTTCCAATGCATCATTTATTCAAAACAGATGCCCATTAAATCAGGCCCCTTTAATCATAAATATCTTTCTTCTATGATTCTTTTATGATGGGTAAAATGCCCTACCACAATAAATCCTAATTGGTGTACAGTGAATGGATTTTTATTGGCAATTCCAGTTCCCGCTAACATTTCAGGAGTAAAGCTATCAAATAAAAAAAGGCTTGATTTTCTTACTGCAATAAATTCCTCGGTTAAACTCTCCCATGTCCTGTTATTGGCTGTAGCAGAAGCGGAATACTCGTTTTCATCAAAACCCGGAAGTGAAGCGCTTTCTTTTCTTGCAAAGCTTAATGCCCTGAAGGTTAGAATTCTTTCAGTATCAATTATATGCTGTAATAATTCTCTAAGTGTCCATTTACCTTCCGCATAGGCATGTAAGGATTTTTCTTCAGATATAAAAGGCAGGAACTCCTTTATAATCATTGATTGATTGGTAAATGCTGTTGCCAGGTCCTTTTCCTTTACCTGGTCAAGATAAAGCTGGAAATAGCCGGGCTGATTGGTGGGAGATGAATTTGACATGTCGTTTAGATTATAAATGAAAACCGCAGATGCGCTTGTAGTAATCAGCAAATCTGCGGTTGAATTAATTCAGTTGTTAGTTATCCCTTAGTAGATTTTTTGAGCTTTGGTTTCGGTAATATTACTTTTGTAATTTTTCTTTCTCCTTTGAGTGTAGCAGCTAATTTAATTGCTCCATAAGCATTGAGTAATCCTCCGGTTTTTGATATCTCGCTTAATGGTGTTTTTTCTTCCGTTCCTGGAATGTTAACATCTTCTGATGGTGTGGTTGCCGATTTCTCAATCACGTACTTTAATTGTTTAGCTGAAAGGGTAGGGTAATGTTCCAAAATAAATGCAGCAGTACCGGCAACAACCGGACATGCCATACTTGTGCCAGATGCATTGCCATAAGTATTTCCACCTGGAATGGTTGAATAAATTTGTACACCGGGAGCAAAAACATCTACTTCCTTTTTACCATAATTGCTAAAGCGGGCAGTGATGCCACCGTTTTTAGGATCTCCACTTGCGCCTACCGTAATCCAGTTAGTCGCTTTTGCTTTTAAATCCTTGTAAACAGGTGAAGGGAAATTATCGGATGAATCAATGTTTTTAGCGTCATTGCCGGCAGCGTGTACCAATAAAACTCCCTTCTGCTCTGCATATTTTACTGCATCGTCCACCCATTCCTTTTCAGGCGAAAAGTCTTTGCCAAAACTCATGCTAACTATCTGAGCCCCGTTATCAACTGCATACCGTATTGCAAGCGCAATGTCTTTATCATGCTCATCGCCATCCGGCACGGCTCTAATCATCATGATGCGTACATTATCCGCTATCCCATCTATTCCTTTTTTATTGTTTCTAGCCGCAGCAATAATACCAGCGCAATGAGTGCCATGAAATGGCGTAGACGCCATAATATCGTTATTGCCATAAAAACGATCATTTATATCCGCTTCATTGTCTTTTACTATTTCTTATCTGTATTCTTCTGGTGCGTTATTGGCCGCATCGGCTTTTCTGAGCTGGCCCTCAAATTCATCAATGATCTGCTTGTTGGTAATTTCATCACTGCCGTTTCCTTTGCAGAGCTGGATCAAAAAGAGTTTTGTTTTTTTTGCATCCGCATCTGTAGCCGTGTATTTTTCCAGGTCAGTGCAATTGTATTCTTCCTTACCCAGGCTTTTGGCAATTACAGAATCACCTTTTAAAAAACCCGGTAGCAATTTTCTCATAAAGGCGATTTCTGCCGGATTGACATCACCTACTATTTTCTGCTGCGCCTTTTTAAATAGTTCCATTTCTGCCTTTTCTTCCGGCTTAATAGAAGACTCATCGGGGATCAGGCTACCATATTTCAGTTTTAGTTTATTGTATACCCGGGCGGCTTCGTAGCTGTCCTGCTTTACATTACGACCATCTTTGCCTCCAAGGAAATTCCAGCCATGTACATCGTCAACATAACCGTTTTTATCATCGTCTATACTATTACCCGGTATCTCTTTGGGGTTGGTCCACATAATGGACTTTAAATCTTCATGCAAGGTATCAATACCGCTATCAATTACTGCCACAACCACCTGCCTGCTTTTCAATTTTTTAGTTTTTACAAATTCGTATGCTTTATCAAGGCTAATGCCGTATATACCGGTACTGTCTTTATCCTGCAGATGCCAGTTTTTGGGTAATACTCCCGTTGAAGTTTGGGAAAACACCATTACCCCGTAAAAAAGGGCCACATTGAACAATAAAAATATTTTCTTCATTTGGATTTTTTTGTGAACCTGCAATTTATCACAAAGGAACCAAATACAGGTGCCATTTTTAAAAGACCCAGTAAAAAATGTAAATATTAACAGTGTGTTGAGTAGGCTTTACATCAAGATGCTGTACAAAAGATAGCTTGAATGGAAATTGAAGGAGTATTGGACAGCAGAGTCAAATATTCCATAAACAGTGCTTCCACTGCAACTCATTGCGGCGTACAATTCTCCCTTTTCGTACATTGCTTTTTTGATTGCTTTTATGTCAGGGTGTTTTTCAAATACAGGGTTTTCAAAATCGTTGAATAGCATTTCTTTCCATTGTGTTAAGGGAAGAGATATGATTGAACCTGGAAATTGATCTTCCTGTTTTTTTAAATTAGTATTCGCCCGTATGGAATTGATTTGAGAAAAAGCCCAACCGGTATTTACATGTATCCCGGGATTGACCATAACTATACGGTAACCGGAAAGTGTTAAACTGATCGGAATGAGTTCTTCTCCGCGTCCAGTGGCAATGCAGGGTTTGTTGATGATAAAAAAAGGGCAATCACTTCCCAGTTTCAATGCATATTGTATCAATTGGGCATTAGTAAGTTGTAATGCAAATTTCTCATTCAATGCGATTAATGCAAATGCAGCATCTGCAGAACCGCCTCCCAGCCCTGCCCCCATGGGAATTGACTT
>JBBQTL010000357.1:0-3853 GCA_038213285.1 Chitinophagales bacterium | reverse complement strand
CAATGCAGAGGCGCTTCAGCAGGCCCTACTATCAATTGATAAGATGCTGATGGGAGGGATTTACGACCACATTGGAGGGGGGCTAGCCAGGTATAGTACCGATAGTGAATGGCTGGTTCCGCATTTTGAAAAAATGTTGTATGATAATGCTTTACTTATAAATATTTTGTGCGATGCTTATCAGCTTACTACGGACAAAAAGTATGAAGCTGCCATACGAAAAACCATTGGGTTTATAACAAACGAATTAATGAATAGTGAGGGCGCATTTTATGCAGCTTTGGATGCCGACAGCGAAGGCGAAGAAGGGAAATATTATGTATGGCAAAAAAGCACCATTGACAAAATATTAGGAGCCGATGCTGAAATGTTTTGTGCATATTTTGATATAACAGCTGAAGGTAATTGGGAAGGAAATAATATCCTCCGGATGTTACATACAGCAGAACAATTTACAGATGAAAGGAAACTGGAATTAGAAGAGTTTTCGCAAATGATTAATCGGTGTTTGAGTACATTATCACTGCAAAAAGACAGCAGGATTAAGCCAGCTCTGGATGATAAGATAATCCTGGGTTGGAACGCTTTAATGTTAAAGTCAGTCGCCAAAGCAGCCATCGTATTACAGGACGTTACGTACCGAAATCTGGCTGAAACAAATTTTGAATTTTTAATAAATCATTTTAAAAAAGGGGAGAGTTTCGAGTTATTGCATACCTACAAAAATGGCACTGCAAAGTACCCTGCTTTTTTGGACGATTACGCTTACCTTGTAGCCGCCTTGATTCAGCTTTATAAAGCAACTTTTAATGATCATTATTTACAACAGGCATTCGGCTATTGCAACTATGTAATTGAAAACTTTGGGGATAAGGACAATGTTTTTTTCTTTTTTACTCATTTTGGGCAAAAAGATATCATTTTGAGGAAAAAGGAAATATATGATGGGGCCATTCCATCCGGAAATGCAGTAATGGCTGAAAATTTATTTCACCTGGCAATATATTTTGATAAATCAGTGTGGCGGATACGATCAGCTACTATGTTGGAAAAACTTTCACCCACCATCGTAAAATACCCTGGTTCTTTTGGTATTTGGTCTGCTTTATTGCTACAGCAATTTATGGGATTAAATGAAATAGCCGTGATAGGTATGGATTTTGCTTTGGTGTCTGATAAAATACTGTTAAACTATTTTCCCAATACTGTTTTAATGGCGGCCAGTAAAGAAAACAATGATTACCCACTATTAGCAAATAAGCCAAAAAGGGATGAAACATTGATCTATTTATGCAAAAATTATGCATGTTTAACGCCCCAAAAAAGTGTTGAAATAGTAATAAATGAAATCGGATTTTTAAATAAAATAACAAGATAAAGGCACAATATTCTGAACTCTTATTCGTTTTTATCCCTATGTTATTAAACATAATTGATAAATAATAAGCCAAAAATCAACTAGGTGAGCATAATTCAAAATAATCATTACATTTGCCTATACCCTCAAAGTTAAAACAATGAAGAACAGTTCATTAATATTTATAGCTGTTATGGCTATTGCGTCCCTGTCTGGCTGTAAAATGTTAGGCAAGAATAAAAAAGGAAAAGACTTGCCAAACGACGGACAGTTGTATGGAGTTGCGCCTGCTAAAAGCTGGAGCTTGCCTAAACCTCCGGGTATGGTTTACATTCCACCTGGTACTTTTCATATGGGACCAAGCGATGAGGATGTAAATTATGCTTATACTGCACGTAACAAGCAGGTTTCCATAAGCGGTTTTTGGATGGACGCTACAGAAATTACCAATAACGAATTTCGTCAGTTTACAAACTGGGTGAGAGATTCCATTGCTGCAAAACAGATGGGATTTATTAAACAGGGAACCGATGGTAATGAATATGTAGATTGGAAAAAAGCGAAAACCATCAAATGGTCAGATAAAGCAACATTGGAAAAAATTGATGCTATGATCCTGACGCCGGATAACCGCATTTTCAATAGAAAAGAGCTTGACCCCGTTAAACTAATTTATCATTCCGAGACCTTCGACTATAAGGAAGCCGCCAGGAGAGAGAATGCCGGTGTACAACGTTCTAAATTTATAATCAAAAAAGATATTCCAATTTATCCGGATTCATTGTGCTGGGTTAGAGATTTTGCCTATGCTTATAATGAGCCAATGGCAAAGAAGTATTACAGTCATCCTGCATTCGGTAACTACCCAGTTGTGGGTGTTTCATGGAAACAGGCGACAGCTTTCTGCGAATGGAGAACATTATATTTAAATGGATTTCTTGAATCAAAAAGCAGGGCAACTGAGTCTGACTTTCGTCTTCCTACTGAGGCTCAATGGGAATATGCAGCACGTGGTGGTCGTTCGCAATCTCCTTATCCCTGGGGTGGACCTTATTTAAGAAACAGGAAAGGTTGCCTGTTGGCTAATTTTAAACCTGGACGTGGTAATTACCCTGAAGATGGTGGGTTTTATACAGTAAGGGCAGACGCCTATTGGCCTAACGATTTTGGGTTGTACAATATGGCAGGAAATGTTGCGGAGTGGACTTCTTCATTATACTACGAAGGAGGTTATACATTTCAACACGACATGAATCCTGACATTCGTTGGAATGCAAAGGATACTGATCCTCCCCGTATGAAACGTAAAGTTATTCGTGGTGGAAGCTGGAAAGATGTAGGTTATTTCCTTCAAACAAGTACACGTAATTACGAATACCAGGATACTACAAAATCATATATAGGCTTCCGATGTGTAATAGATTTACCTCCTGCAATGAAGAAAGGTAAATAAAAAAATTCCGAAAACTAAAATATACGTATGAGAAAATACTTATAATTAATTTATAAGATTATAAAATAATGCGTATAAATAACGAAAATCAAACCCCTCAATTAAAACTTTAAAATTCAAAAAATTATGGCTGCTGGTCAATCTCGCCCAATCGATCGTATTCTCAACATTTTTGTATCTGCTGCAGCAGTACCGGTACTGCTAGGTGCACTTTTCAAAATAACGCATGCTCCCGGTGCCGATACCTGGTTAAAAATTGGTTTATATACAGAATCTATTATATTTCTTGGTTACGCCCTGCTATACGTATTCGCCCCTCCTCCAGAAGCCCATGTTCCTGCGGTGGCGCCAGTTGAAACTGGTAACCCTGCATTGAAGAGCATGGAAAAAATGATGCAGGAAGCCGATATTACCCCAACTAATCTGAAAAAACTGAGCGAAGGGTTTTCAAAATTAGGTTCTACAGTGGGTGGTTTATCAGATATCGGGGATGTAGTAAAATCAACCAATGATTTTGGTGTTAAAACAAAAGATGCTACTGCAGCGATGTCGACAATGGCAACCGCTTTTAGTAATAGTGCCACTACCATGGCTTCGTTTAATAATGCATCTGAAAGTGCAAAAGGATTTCATGAGCAGGTACAGGTGCTCACCAAAAATTTGGGCAGTTTAAATACGATTTACGAATTGGAATTAAAAGAAAGTAATAATCACCTGAAGGCTTTAAATAGTTTTTACGGTAAAATGGCAGAAGCAAGTAGCGCAATGATGAACAGTGTGGAAGATGCAAATAGAGCCAAAGATCAAATTGGGTTGTTGGCTGGGAACCTCAGCAAACTAAACTCAGTTTACGGCAATATGCTGACTGCGATGCAGGTTAAAAACTAAATTACTATTGATTCTCTTTGACGAAACCAGTAAATGTATTTCGTTTTTAAAGAGTGAATAAAGAGACCAGGCAATTAATTCATTAAAAAATCGTAAATCTGAAATACTATGGCTTTACCTAAAGAGCCCCGGCAGAAGATGATCAACCTGATGTA
>JBBQTL010000356.1:0-3870 GCA_038213285.1 Chitinophagales bacterium | reverse complement strand
GAAACGTTTTTCTTTTTGATTCACAAAACTATTGAGCTGTCTTTAGGAAAGAGGATTGTAAAAATTATTCTGCAAGATTTCATTTAATAGGTGTAAAGGGTATTTATCCTATTACCAACTTTATGCAGTTGGAAAAAAGTGGATTTCAATAAAAGCAAAGAGTAATCATGGTACACGCAACGTCCTCGGCTCTGCTTAAGCTCGTTGAGAGACGTTGCTTGCAAAGGATACTTTTTATCAACCAGAGTAAATTTGTAACACAGGCGCAAAACTCCATCCTGTATCTGTGCAGTTACTACTGGCATTGAATTTAATGCATCGAAGATAGGCCAGAGTAGTATCGTCCCAAGCCTGGCTCGTTGCTACCTCCTTCCCATCAATGTCAACGAGTTTAAGTAGAGCCGGGGAAGTTGCAAGTACCGGTATTACCCTTTGCTGTTTTTGAAAACCACTTACTTCATCCGATTGCTATCGGATGAAGTAAAGTTGGTAACATGATAAATTCCTTGTACTCCTGTTAAATAAAATTTTGCAGGGCTGTAAATGTATTTAAATAAAATGATTAAAATTTAAAGAGTTACAACAACGTAACACAAAAGAGACCCGATAACAAACGGCTCCTGCGATTGATTTCAAAAATCATTAATGGATGTAATCAGTATTGTTTCACAATATTCAAATTTCCTGTAATCAAAAATTTTTTACTATTACTTACTGATATTTTACTGCCACTACTGATTGTTTGCTGAATATTTAGTATACATTTTCCCGTATTCAAAGGGCTGATTATAATTTCGGATCCAGTTGGCAAAACGGATGGCGGAATGGCATTATTACTCCAGTTGGATGCCAGATTCCAATTTCCATCCCCAAAAAAAGTGTAAATAACCGGCCCTGAAAAATTGACTTTGAAATCCCAAATACCCCGCCCCATTGTTCCAAATCGTACGATATTTAATGCTCTTATATATTCAACGTTGCTAAAAAACTGTGTTGGTGTATTATTATCGATCAAAGGGTACCAGGTATTGTCGACAGTAACATAAACATATGGCCCTGCCTCGGTGGCGGCAAAAAGAAAGTGTTCATCCGGCGAAGCCGCAATTTCATTTACCAAGGTTGGTGGAAGCCCGTTTGACATGGGCGAAAAAGTTACACCACCGTCGATGGATTTATAAACCCCGGGATTACTATACCCGGAGCCTCCATACCAAATCACATTATTAGTAATATTACTTGCCAGTATGCAGGAACCATACAAATACCATGGAAAAGGTCCGGTGAACGAAGCTGTCTTGTTCCAGGTAGTGCCCAGGTCATTGGAATAAAAGAAAGTTCCATCTTCTGTAGCCACATATAATTGATTACTGTTAAACGGCGATTGTTCAATAGCAGTAACACCTGCGGTAGTGGTTCGGCTATTTGCCCTGAAATCAAAATTAAATTGAGTTGCCGTAACGGTATAAGGAAAAAAACTAAGCATTTTTGCTTTCGCCAGATAAGAACCACCGCCGCCATTGATATTACCGCCGCCAATCCAAATCTCATTTGCGGCAATATTAGTAGTTGATTTCGCTGGCATCATCCAGCCATAATTGGACTTTTGTGTACCGTTCATTTGCCAGAAACCCAGGTAGGTTGGAGATAAATTGCCAAGACCGGTATATAAATAATACGCGCCACCTGGATATTGAGGCCATAAAAACTGGTTATATCCAGTAAGACTCAGGTGACCAAAATCTCCACTAATAACCTGTGAAAAATTTTGCCGACCTGGTAAATTTCCGGTAAGTGTTCGCTGCAAACCCTGGTCTTGCGAACCACAAAAGACCCGGTTAAAATTATTCGTATCACTAATTACATCATAATATTCAACTGCTATATGACCGCTAAGGCTTAGGTTGCTTACAGTGGTAAGTTCGTTATAACTTACGTAAGTACCTCCATGGCAATTTATAATTGCAAATTCCGAATTATCTAGTTTTTTAAAATACTCGATCTCCATGATATCCGCATGCAGTTTTGTAACTATGCTATTATAATATTCTGACCAATCGTTTACTTTAATCCAGCTTACACCAGCGTTAGAACTTCGAAACGCATTGACACCCCCAAATGATACTTTAGCAGGATTGGAAGGAGACACATTCATCCTGCCCCATGCATTTTCAGGTAGCGTACTTTGCACACTCCATGACATACCTGAATTGATGCTCATCAGCAAACTATTGTTATTTAGCATCGTATACAATACGGTTTTCCCGGCATTGTGTGTACCTTTCAGCACACATTTGGTGTTATCCGGGCCTATTGCATATGAATTGAGCAAACTAACATTTGCTCCTGCAACTGTATACAATTTAAGGTTACCTAAAGTGGTTCCTATATCGGCGATGAAAATATCGTTGGTATTATAGGGATTGCAAATCGATAATTGCTCGTCGTCTCCAAAAGTGAATTCAAAAATTTTATTAAAATTCTGACCCTGGTTCACGCTTCGGTAAAGCCAAAATCTGGGTCCCCATGGGGCGGCACTCCAGGGGCGTGTAACACAATAAATGGTATTGTTACCATCATCCAACCTTATCAATGATGCAATATAATTTCCACCCCAGGCCACCGGAAAACTAATGCCGCTTGAAGGGCTAAACGACTGTCCATTATTATCTGAATAATAAATGTTCTGGTTTGTTGAAACAAGTTCCCTTGTTCCCCCACCGGTTTTTGTGAATGCCTTTATAATTCCCGCATCAAATTTCAAATCCTGGTTGAGTAACGTCCAGACACCTGCACCCAGCACGCTACTCCACAAACTGCCACCATTCGAGATTGTAAAAATTGTGTTGGTGGCGGGCACATAATCAATGGCTCTTACGCTTCCGGTTTGATTATTAGCCCCTCGTTCCGTCCAATCCCCGGATATGGCACCATTGGCAAAACTTTGTGTTATGTTGTTGCCCTTAGGCAACAGGCTTTTTTTCATCTCGGCTACCCTGGCTTTGTTCTTCATTTCTAGTAGCTCCCAAACAATGCCTGGCGCAGTCTTGTGACGAAGTTTGTTGTAAAGCTCCCGTAGCTTTTCATTGTCTTCGCCTTCTGTGGGAATGGGACCGTTAACTTTGCTTTTCAACTCAGAAGCCAACACCGGTTTATGCGATAATAAAAAACCACACCAAATCACTGCAACAATAGATAAGAACCCAATGGTAAGAAATATTTTTAATTTCATGATGATAGATTATGAACTGATAAAAATTTAACAGGTTAAATATCTTTGGATAAAAGTGAACCACTTACCGCTTGTGGCCAATTTGGATGTTAATGATTAGGCGCCCTTTTCTAAATGGGATTTCATGAAAAATTGATTTGAATGATTAAAATTTATGTACAAGTAAATTTAATAAATAAAATCAGCATGTCAAAGAAGAAATATACAACGTTTAAGGCTCCTTATTCTAATCTTTTCCTTTTCCCGGCAACTCTACAACAGAAAAAGGATTCAATTGCTGTTGAATGCATACTATATTCTTTTTTTATTAAGTTACACTGATTCAGAGACCATTCAAAAATACGTATCCAGGCAGTTGTAACAAGGCAGACAAAAGACGGAGTACTGCGCCTGTGGGAGTAAATGAGGTGAAGTAATTCTAGCGATTAGTTAAATGTGAAGCGTGAGTAGTGAATGGTCAATGGTGAAATGGTCAGTAGTGCTCCTCCTTTACAGCAATGTCCTCCCGAGCCTTTTGTGGGGGCCAGGGACATTGCGTAATACGGAGGGATATGTTATTAGGTAAACGAAACGTTTTTCTTTTTGATTCACAAAACTATTGAGCTGTCTTTAGGAAAGAGGATTGTAAAAATTATTCTGCA
>JBBQTL010000355.1:0-3874 GCA_038213285.1 Chitinophagales bacterium | reverse complement strand
TGATTGATCAAGGGAATGCCAAATGTCCGTTTTACCATCATTGTTAAAGTCGGCAACTATAATATGATGTGCGCTTCCTCCATTGTCCCCATCCAGATAAGGCCTGTTTTGAAAAATGAACGGGTAAGATTTATATATGGTGCCGGTGCTGTAAAGTACATTCCAGGCAGCATAGGCATTATTGGCCGAAGAACGGACCAGCAAATCAGTTTTTCCGTCACCATTGAAATCGCCGGGAAAAACCCGGTAACCCGTCAAAATATTTGGAAAGGTGTAAACAACAGATGCTGCATAATTATAACCTATGGCAGAATACGAAGCAGGAGAAATAGATAAAATGTAGCTGGCACCAGCCTTTTGCACCAAGATTTCCATTTTACCATCCCCGTCAAAATCAATCGGCATAATTTGCGCGGCGCTTGCCACGCTGGTAGCATAAAATGGATCGCTCGAATTGCCTTCTACACCAAAATGAAAAATCTCTTCGTTAATAATATTTTTGGCAGGGGAGGAAAAAAAAGCTTTAAAAGAATTGGAACTTGAGCGTCCTAATATCAGGATGTAATCCTGTGCCCCATCACCGTCAAAATCGCCGGGAATATAATAGGATCTCTGATTATAGATATAGGTAAATTGACCATAGGAGGCATTATAGGGTATTTGCGGATAACTGACAGTTTGGTATGTAGAGTACCAGCTATATTTTCTTGAATAATTTATTTTAATATCGATAAACTGTTTTGCGCCAGGCGTAGTTGAGGTTGAAATCATTGCTACATCCTGCTTACTATCCCCATCATATTCGTTGGTAAAAAAATTGGAATAACCGTAACTGGTGGAATGTATCTGAAGAGCACGTCCACTTATTTCAGGAATGGAACATGTGTAAGCTATGGAGAGAGCCGGCTGCCCTCCATAACTACTAAAATCGTCGATTACATCATATGCCGTATAGTGTGGGATGCCATTATTGTCAACATAATATCTTGTTGCAACCACATCTTGTTTACCATCGCCGGTAAGTTCTCCAGTAAAGGTATTATTGCCATTAAAGCTACTATAACTAGGAGAAACACTTACATCCTGAGCCGTAATATTTGAACCATATTGAAAAACCAGTGGATTTAAAGAAGTTCCATTTGTACCAGTTTCGGTAAACGAAGTCATAAAGGATTGATTCTTAACCGAGGTATAACTACATTGATAGGACTTAACAGTAGCTCCGGTACTGTTAATAACCTGTATTTTATCTAATAGAAACGGAGAGATTACTGAAGCTCCTCCCTCAAATTGCTTTCTATTTTGCCAGTTAGGAAGAACTGTGTAGGTAAAAGTAACTTTGTTGTAAGGCTGCAACGAAGCGTTATCATTACCCGTATATTTAATTTCAGTTAAAGCAACATTTCTGTCGGTTTGGTTTATAGCGTAATTGTACACCTGGTAGTTACCCGCTTTGTCTGTCATCTTCTTCAGCAGCCAAAACATTACAATTGAAGTACCATCAGTAAATAGTTTACTATCTGTGCCAACGCCATATTCAAGTATCATACCTTCTTTGGTTGTAACCTTAAACCAATCAGGGCCGTTTACTGTACTGCCACCAAATGATTCAATTTTGGCAAAACTTTCGTTTTCAGTCCCGTAAATGGTACCATTACTGCCATTGATCCCCGTTACAGGAAAAAGATGCTGTCCGTCCAACATAAAGGCATCATTTTCACTTGTGTATAACACAGGAGTATTTACCGCATCATAATACTGGCGCTTGCCCTGCCTGCTAATAACCGAATAGGCCGACAAACTCCAACCAAAGCCGGCAATCCCTTCTCCGCCCTGCGAGTTGTAGGACAAACTAATCTTAGGTTCCATGCCATTGGTCCCTTTGAGAACCTCGATTGGTATAACATAGCTGACACCGCCCGTCGCGGTTATTGAAGCAGCACCATTTGTTGTTCCTACCGGTTTGCTTAAATCGATAGTTTGCGAATAGATGATATTGCTCCAGAAATTTAAGAAAAGAAAAAGAAAGATAAAAAGACCAAGTCTGGTAAATTTATTTACTTCCATAATTTTCAAAATATGTAATTAGAGTTAAATAAAAAACTTAATACAAACACAGCAAAGCTTTGCATTAACAAAACTTAGGTAATCATAGTTACCAGCCTTGCTTGCGGCACGGATCGAAAATCTGGGGGTTTTGGAAAATAGAAAAGTCTACTTCAGATATACCGGTAAAGAATTGAAATTTATTTACTTTTCTATTTGATATGTCAATGGTAAAACAAAAAAATATTCTAAAAAAATATTTATTTATTTCAAAAGCCAGTGAAATAAAAACACTAAATGTGAACAATTGAAAATCAAATGAAAACAAAATTTAGATCGGCAAAAAATAGTTTTGCCGCCTTTGCAGGTGTACTTCACCTGCAAATGGATGGGCGAAGAAGCTGTTGGTGAAGAACACCCAACAACGGCACCTGCAGGGGGAACCCCATTTACAACCCCGCTAAAACAGGGCAGGCGGTCTTTAAAGGAAGCTGATGGAAGGCGGGAAATAGAACGGGAGTTAAACGAACGGATAGCTGTAATAACTGCCATAGGTGTTGAAACATAACCCCCGCGGTAAAAACCGGCTGATGTGTTTATAGTCTGTTTAGATCGTCAAAAAGCTTCAGTTGGCAATTGCGAAGGTGACACACACATGAGTGAAACCGGCCACCAATAATAACGATGGCTTAAAACGGGCTTGAGCCGGATGATGGGAAACTATCATGTCCGGTTCTTAGGGGGCGAAAGAGCAGCAATGCTCTTAGCTACCCGGTGCAATCTGCTTCAATTCGCTATCGGCTTCAGTTTCGGTTCGACGAATAAAGCCAAACAAAAGTTCTTATCTTCCAATTCATAAACTTAACCAAGCTGCTGTACCGGGCAGGACATTATAAAATCCCCCACCTGCAGCAATACCCGCTCGTTGTGCGTCATTTACCGAAACGAAACTTGCAAAACTGAATTTGCCACATCAAAAGGTTTTTATATTTTTGTATCCGAATGAATACAATTTTAAGGAATGTACTTTATTGAAAAAACGACAGAATTTGATAAGTGGTTTAGGAAACTGAATGACTTGAGAGCAAAAGCAAAAATTTTGTTCAGACTTCAAAAATTAGAAAATGAAGAACACTTTGGAGATTGTAAACCAGTTGGAAACGGAATTAGTGAATTGAAAATCAACTATGCGAAAGGCTACAGAATTTATTTTAAAGAAACTGATAGAAAGGTTATTATTCTGCTAATTGGCGGAGACAAATCAACTCAACAGAAAGACATTGATAAAGCGAAAGAAATTTGGGGAAAATTAAAAAAATAGAAAAAATGGAAACATCAAAATTTGATATAGCAGACTATTTAGACAGCAACGAAATGATTGCCGAATATCTAAATGTGATTTTGGAAGAAGGAAATGATACTGAAATTGTGACTGCAATCGGACATATTGCTAAGGCAATTGGTATGACCAAAATAGCGGAAGAAACCGGAATGAGCAGACCAAGCTTATATAAAGCATTATCTGACGGAGCTAAACCACAATTTTCAACTATTATGAAAGTTTTAAAAGCTATTGGCGGACAAATAAGAGTAAATCCAATATCAGCATAAAAAACGAACGCACAACAAAAGGCTTTGCAAAAGCAGGGCTGGACATTGTTTTGCGACCTGCAAAGGTCTTGATTGGATTGTTTTATACGGGTAACCGTAAGAAAAACCTACCCTTCCACGGGTAGTAGCTTACCGGTATTGCGGCCTGAGTAATTAGGCTGTAATAAGCAACCGGAACAATGTACCGAGCAGTCGAAAGACTGGCTTTCGAAAACCG
>JBBQTL010000354.1:0-3887 GCA_038213285.1 Chitinophagales bacterium | reverse complement strand
AAACATAATAAAAATACTGCTGAATAGACTGGAGAAACTGGGCTGTCAGTTAACGCAGGTATTCATTTTTTAATCCGTACCCTATTTCATATTCACCTTTATAAGTAACTAATATGTTTACTAACTATTTAAAAATTGCCTGGAGAAATTTATTAAAGAATAAAACCTTCTCTTTTATCAATATCGCCGGCCTTGCAGCGGGCCTTGCCTGTTTTATATTGATTGCGCTGTATGTAATGGATGAAGTAAGTTACGACCGCTATCATCAAAATGCAAATCGCATTTACCGCATTCATTCTGATATCCGTTTTGGTGGTACAAATATGAATATGGCCGTTACCGCAGACCCCATGGGGGCAATACTTAAAAAAGATTATCCTCAGATAGAGGAATTCACAAGACTCTATGCCAGCGAAGGAAGTAAGCTTTTTAAAAAAGGCAATACCTATATTAATGAAACAAGGGTAACCTATGCCGATTCTACACTTTTTGATGTGTTTACATTTCCTGCCCTTGCAGGCAATACAAAAACTGCATTGAACGAACCTAACGCGGTGGTAGTGAATGAAACAACCGCTATAAAGTATTTTGGAAGTACAGCAGCAGCCATGGGCAAAATTATGGAGTGCAGTGAAAACGGAACAAAGTTATATAAAGTAACAGCGGTTATCAAAGACCTTCCGAAAAATTCTCATTTCATTTTTGATATGTTCTTATCGATGGATAATGTGGACTACCAATTTGGAAGTTACCTCAGTCATAATTTTCATACCTATCTTTTATTAAAACCAGGAGCGGAACATAAGGCAGTTGAAAAAAAATTCCCGCAATACGTTAATAAGTATGTTTTGCCACAGGCAAAAGCGGTTATGCAAATTGAAAGTATAAACGTTTTTGAGAAAACAGGTAACCGGCTTGCTTATTCACTCATGCCATTAACGGCTATTCACCTGCATTCAGCAAGAACAGTGGAGCTGGGTGTAAATGGTAATATTCAGTATGTGACGATTTTTGGTGCTGTAGCAATGTTTATTTTACTCATTGCCTGTATCAACTTCATGAATCTTTCTACGGCCCGTTCCGCATCAAGAGCAAAGGAAGTAGGCATTCGGAAAGTGCTTGGTTCAGAAAAAAAAGCATTGATACAGCAGTTTTTAGCAGAGTCAACACTCACCAGCTTCATAGCACTGGCACTGGCTGTTATTTTCGTATGGATAACATTAGATTGGTTCAATAATCTTGCTGGTAAAGAATTTCACATGAGCGAATTGTTGCAGCCCAAGTTTTTCTTGTTTTTAGTTTTGCTTCCAATTGTTGTGGGGCTTATTGCAGGCAGTTATCCTGCATTTTTTCTTTCCGGATTCAAACCTATTTCTGTACTGAAAGGGAGAATCAATACCGGGTTTGCAAAGAGTAACCTTCGCAGTTCACTGGTAGTTTTTCAATTTTTTGCATCAGTTGTTCTTATTACCGGAACCATTGTTATTTACAAACAAGTAAATTATATCCAATCCGCAAAAATCGGCTTTAATAAAGACCAGGTACTGATAGTTGATAATAATTCTATGAGTATATCAACTGCAGAAGCTTTCAGAAATGAAGTAGCAAAGCTCAGCGGTGTCAGAGGTTCTTCTTTTGCAGGTTATTTACCGGTTAATAATTCGTCACGCAGTGATAACACCTGGTCAACAGAGTCGGTGATGAATGAGAAGAATGGGTTTAACATGCAAAATTGGAAGGTTGATTTTGATTACATTCCAACACTGGGAATGCAGATAATAAAGGGGCGTAATTTTTCAAAGGATTATGCCAGCGATTCTCTTGCATTAGTTGTTAACGAAACAACGGCAGCTCTCATTGGCGGCAACCCGGTTGGTAAAAAATTGTATTCCTCCAATGACAATGCACCATTGGCTTACACCATTATTGGTGTGGTAAAAAATTTCAACTATGAATCGCTGCGAAAAAATGTGAGCCCTCTTTGCTTTCGTTTAGGAAATAATCGTTGGGAATCTGCCTTCCGTGTAGCAACAAATGATATGAAGAGTTTACTGGTACAGGTAGAAGCAGAGTTCAAAGCTATGTCGCCAGGCATGCCATTTCATTATAGATTTCTGGATGAGTCTTTTAATTCCATGTACCTTGATGAACAACGGGTGGGCAAAATCGCCTTTTCATTCGCCATCCTTACCATCCTCATTGCCTGCCTTGGTTTGTTTGGATTGGCTACTTATATGGCCGAACAAAGAACAAAAGAAATTGGGGTGCGAAAAGTATTGGGTGCCACTATTGGCAACCTGGTTTCCATGCTGTCAAAAGATTTTTTAAAGCTGGTGCTGGTGGCGGCTTTTTTGGCTTTTCCCGTGGCCTGGTATGGTATGCACAAATGGTTGCAGGATTATGCTTTCAGGGTAGATATCAATTGGTGGGTGTTTGCAGCAGCCGGCGTCATCGCTTTATTGATCGCATTACTTACCGTAAGTTTCCAGGCTATTAAAGTGGCAATGGCAAACCCGGTGAAGAGTTTGAGAACGGAGTAAAAAGAAGCCCCTCCTAACCTCCCCGAAGGGGAGGGACAAGGCAGGAGTCTGGTATTTTAAGGTGTATGATGAGTAGTAAATTCGGAATTTCCGAAAATGGGGGTAACCTGCAATTTGTTATTGGGATAATGTGAGGCATGAATACTAAATTCAAATGGAGTAGGTATACGAAAAAAGAAGATAGGGTGAAGAACTGTTACCGATTAGAGGAGGGGCATAAAAAGTGGGCCGTACGAAGGGATAATCATCATTATTATAAAGAAGCTTGATCATAAATTCATTTCATTCAAAGTCATAATACAGATAGATGCTAAAAAATTATCTCAAAACTGCCTGGCGAAATATAAAAGCAAACAAGCTTTTTACGTCGCTCAATATTGCCGGTTTAGTGATTGGCTTGTGTGTATTTATAATCTTGTTTGCGCATATTGCAAAAGAGCTGAGTTTCGATCGCATGTATCAAAACAGCCAGCATATTTACCGGGTGAATATGGAAACCACGGCGGAGTATAATTATGGAAAATGGACGCAGCTTCCGAATGCGGTAGGGCCGGCGCTTTTAAAAGATATCCCCCAGGTAAAATATGCTACCCGTTTAATTAAAAATGATTTTGGTGCAACGGCATCATTGAAAGTAGCGGATAAAAATTTCACTGAAAAAGGTTTATACCTGGCAGACTCGTCCGTCTTCCACATATTTGATTTCAGTTTTACAGAAGGCAATGCCCGCAGTGCCTTTGAGCACTCAAAATCTATTGTGATTTCAGCATCTGCCAGGCAAAGATTATTTGGAGGTCAACCTGCTTTGGGAAAAACCATCACTGTAAATAACCGGGATACATTGTATGTGTCCGGCGTTTATAAAGACCTTCCACTAAACAGCACCATTGATTGTGATATGATCAGTAATATCATGGATTCCTGGACAAAGAATGAGTCGTGGAGCAATGCGAGTTTTGAAACCTATTGCCTGCTACACCCCAACAGTAATGTTGCAGCCGTTGAAAAATTGGCAACGGCACTCATTGATAAATACGTTGAAAAAGATAACCAGTATTACTCAAAGTTTCTATTTCAGCCACTAGCAGATATTCACCTGTACTCGGCTGATTTAAGAGCCGGTTATTCCTCCCGGATGGGAGATATAAAAACGATCAAAGGATTGCTTTTTTTGTCGCTGCTTATTTTAATAATTGCCTGCATCAATTATATGAACCTTGCAACGGCCCGGTCGCAAAAGCGTTCAAAAGCTGTGGGTGTTAATAAAGTATTGGGTGCAAGTATGCGCCAGATGCTGTTTCATTTTTATGCAGAAACCGGTATCGTGGCATTTATTTCCATCATTAC
>JBBQTL010000353.1:0-3894 GCA_038213285.1 Chitinophagales bacterium | reverse complement strand
TTTTAATTCCAGCGCAAATATTGAATGCCCGAGGATAACCGGTATCTGCAATGTGAAATATCCCTGGGAGTTTTTTTAAGAGGTCTTCTCTTATCTGAAAAATTGAAAGACCGTAGCGTAAAATAGTGCTCTGATTGCATTTAAATAATTAAAAACTGCGGCGCTACCCCTTGATTTTTTTTTTATTGCCTGAAAATTTGAACCCCTGTGAAATAGTTTGCTAAAAATGCCCTCCCCATTTTCCTTTGTAATTTAGATTAGCGATTAATAAAAACCGAAGGATGATTACAGTGGATGGCTTTTGCTGGCTGAGCTCATTGGCGCAGCTATCCGATGACAGTTGTTTGTAAAACCAAAATAACGGCGTTGCAAATATCACTTTCAAGATTGTGCCGATGCCGCCAGTTGCGGCGTAAACAACATCCAACAGTAGCTAACAGAGGAGGCGTACTTCATACAACGTCGCCAGCTACTTATCCATTACCTGCTGCTTCAAAAGATAAATCTATGATGCTTCTACCGGAGGTTGATAATTTTTATAGAATAGCCGCAGCATACTGGGCAACACAATGAGCAGCAACGGCATTGCAATGATAAAGCCACCAATCACGGCGATGGCCAATGGCTGGTGCAATTGGGCGCCGGTGCCAATGCCCAATGCCAATGGCAATAAGGCAATGATAGCGCCGAGGGCCGTCATTAATTTGGGCCGCAACCTGGTTGAGATGGCATAAATGATCGATTCATCTACCGACTTTTCGAGTAAGGATTCTTTGAATTGCAGAAAGGTAAAAATGGCGTTCTCTCCTATTATTCCCACAATCATAATGAGTCCGGTGTAGCTGCCCACATTGAGTGCGGTATGCGTAAAATACAGTGCCAGGTAACTTCCCGAAATGCCGAGTACGGCTATCAACAAAATAATAAAAGCCACCTTAAATTCCCTGAATAAAAAAAGAATTACACCAAATACCAGCAAACTGGCGCTTACCAGAATCATTAATAATTCTTTAAAAGATTGTTGTTGGTCGGCATATGCTCCACCATATTCTATTTGATAGCCCAATGGTAAAGTGATGCTGGCTTTGATGGAAGTCTGTATTTCTTTCATGGCACTTCCTAGGTCCCTATTATCCAGCCGGGCGGTTATTACGCCCATGGACTGCAGGTTCTGCCGTTGTATTTCTGCATCACCGGCATTTACATTTACGGTGGCCAGTTCGGTGATCGGTTTCAATTTTCCTCCGGGTAAAAACACCTGTAGTTTTCTCAAATCTGCTACACTTATTTTTCTGCTACCCGGATAAACCAACCGGATATTATTCACCTGTTCTTTTTCAAAAATATTGCCGGCAATATTCCCTTCCATGGACGTTTGCAATTGGTACTGCAGGTTGGCGGGCGTAATGCCAAACTGCGCCAGTTTGCTATAGTCGGGCGCTATGCTGATAGATGGCCCGGCAATCACAATGCCGTTAAATACATCGGCTGTTCCTTTTACATTGCTTACTACCCCATCAATTTGCTTTGATAATTCCTGTAACTTATTATTGTCGTCGCCAAATACTTTTATCTCAATGGGCTCTACCGAAGTGGTTAAGTCGCCCAGCATATCTCCGATCACTTGTCCAAATTCTATCCGCAGGGCAGGCTGTGTAGCTTCAATTTGCTTACGGATATCGTTGATGACTTCTTCGGTCGTTTTAGACCTTTTCTTTTTCAACTGAATTAAGTAATCGCCCCGGTTTGGTTCGGTAATAAAGAAGCCCATTTGCGTTCCGGTTCTTCTGCTGTAGGCTTCTACCTCCGGAACAGCTGTAATTAATTTTTCAGCCTGCCGCAGCATCCTGTCTGTTTCTTCCAGTGATGTGCCTGGCGGAGAATTATAATCCAGCACAATACTGCCTTCATCCATCTCTGGTAAAAAGCCGGTTTCTAATTTTGGAAGAATCAGGTACACAGATAAAACCAGCGCTGCCATCATGATAAAACTGATCCAGGGTTTGTGAATAAAAAATGACACCCACCGCTGTTTTTTTACCGCATGTGCAGTTGCAACCTCGTGTTGTAGCGATGTTATTTTTTTAGGATGTTTTGCATGTTTACTCAACAACAGGTACACTACCGGCAAGCCAATCCATGTTACAAAAAAGGAGCACACCAATGTAATAATCATCGTGTTGGTCATTACCTTAAAATAGGCACCGGCAACACCACTCATTAAAACAAAAGGAACAAAAATCACCATCGTGCTGATAGAAGAGCCAACCATGGCGGGAAATAAATAATGGATGGCTTTGCGTACAATGGTGGAGTTGGTTTCCTCCGGATGCTCTTCTTTTGTGCGGTGTATTTGTTCTACCACCACAATGGCATCGTCTATAATCAAACCAATGGCAGCAGCAATAGCTCCCAACGTCATGATGTTAAACGTATAGTCGATGCTGTAAAGAACGATCATGGTGAGGCAAAGTGTAACGGGAATTATGATTAGGATGGTTGCACTGGATTTTAATGATCGCAAAAATATCATTGCTACAATAATGGCTAACAATAAGCCGATCCATAAACTATCACTCACACTTTTAATGGAATCATTTACAAAGTCGGCCTGGATATAATAGGGCTTAATGCTTACATCTTTTGGAAGCACCTTTTTTAGTTCCTCCATTTTTATCCGCATGGCCGATGATACGGAGAGCAAATTAGCATTGGGTTGCTTGATGACCGCTACCAAAATCCCGTCACGTCCATTGGCATTTATTTTTGTGTATTCCACGGCTTCCCTCACTTCTACAACGGCAATATCCTGCAGATAAATAATTCGCTTGCCATTGTTACTGATTACAATATTTTTGAGATCCGATGTTGAATGCACCGTGGCATCGGTAACCGTTAAATAGAGGTAACGGTAATCGGCAAGGTAACCGTTGCTTTTTATAAAATTGGTTGCGTTTAAGGCAGCGGTAATTGCATCCGGCGTTACAGAAAGCGAACTCATTTTTTGAGTATTCAACAGCAACCAATACTCCTTCGTTTTACCACCAATAATGCGTATTTCTGCCACCCCATCTACCTGGCTGAGAAATGGTTTGATGGTGTAAACAGCCAATTGCTTTAATTCAATGGGCGATTTGTCATGGCTTTCCAAAACATAGCCCATCACGGGTAAAATAGAAGGATTCATTTTTTCCACGGTGATGGAAACCTCCGGTGGCAGTGTGTTTCGAATCTCTGAAATTTTTGATTCAATTCGCTGTTGGCTCAAATCTACATTCGCTTTCCAGTCTATAAAAGCCGATAATTCGCAACTGCCCCTGCTGGTAGTACTGCGGATTAATTTTAAATCAGGTATTTGCTTTATGGCATTTTCCAACGGCCGGGTAACCGTTACCATCATCTTATCTACCGGCTGCAAACTGCCATCAGCAATAATTTTTATTTTAGGAAAAGTAATTTCCGGAAACAGCGAAGATTGTAAATGACTGTAGGCAAAAAGTCCACCCATGATGATGAGTAACAAGACAACTGATAAAGGATTTTTGTATGACAGAAAGAATTTGTGCATTTTTTATTCTTTTGTAATTTGAACCCGTGAAGTATCGCCCAATCCATAATTACCCGTAACTAAAATTTGATCGATCGCTGTAAATGAAGGGGTGAGTATTTCAATTTTGTCGGTGGTTTCTATTCCTTTTTTAACCAACACTTTTGCTGCTGTAGAATCATTCAACATTTTCATTACCCAAAATTCACTTTGGGTTTCATCCGTAAGTACCGCCGCTCTCGGCAATGAGCTTGCAGTTGCATTCGAACTCTTTACCACCCTCACTTTGGCAATCAGATTTTCCGGCAACGCATGGCCGGCATTTACTTTTAAAATGATACTTTGAG
>JBBQTL010000352.1:0-3912 GCA_038213285.1 Chitinophagales bacterium | reverse complement strand
TAAAAATAAAATAGCGCTGTAAACATTTTAATCAAACAATAAAAACAGGCGAATATAAAATATGGCAAAAATTGGTATTAACATAGCAACAGGTAGTTTACAAAAAGAAGAAATCATAGTGGGGATCGATTTGGGAACCACTAACAGCCTTGTCTCTTTTATACACCCGGAAACAAAGCTGCCAATTGCACTGAAGGAGCATGGAAGTAGTTCACTGGTTCCATCTGTTATTTATTTTGATGACAATGGAAATATCACAGTAGGAGAAGAGGCGAAAAAAAAATTAATAAGCGCTCCACAGAATACTATTTTTTCTGCTAAACGGTTAGTGGGCAAATCTTACAATGACATAAAAGACAATGCTTCATTTTTTTCCTACAAAGTAATTGATGACAATAAGGATGGCTTGGTAAAAGTACAGGTGGGTAATAAATTTTATTCTCCTGTTGATTTATCTTCTTTTATACTAAAGGAATTGAAACAAAGGGCGGAGCATATTTTAAAAACGCCGGTTAATAAAGCTGTAATAACTGTACCTGCATATTTTAACGATGCACAGCGACAGGCCACCCGTGATGCAGGTAAACTCGCCGGACTGGATGTATTACGCATTGTGAATGAACCTACCGCTGCAAGTCTTGCCTATGGTCTTGGTCTCAATAAAGCTGAAGAGAAAACCATTGCCGTGTACGATCTGGGTGGTGGTACATTTGACATTTCCATCTTACGAATTAGCAATGGAATTTTCGAAGTGCTGTCCACGAACGGAGATACTTATTTGGGTGGAGATGATATGGACAATGCGATCGTAAAATATTGGTTGCAACAGTCAGGCTTATCCGAAGAAGATTTAAAAATGAACAGGGAGTTTGCCCAGGCTATCCGTCTGAAAGCAGAAATAGCTAAAATTCATTTATCAGCCAATGATGATTTTGAAGATGAATTAAATGGGGATCCCTTGAAGATTTCCAAATACGTATTCAATGACCTTATTCAGTCGATGGTTGATAAAACGATTGCTTCCTGCAAGGCTGCTTTAAAAGATGCGTCACTAAAAACAAGCGATATTGATGTAGTGGTAATGGTGGGTGGTTCTACAAGGGTGCCACTGGTGAAAAAAAGCATCAGCAGCTTTTTTGGAAAACCGGTAAATGATTCGGTAAATCCGGATGAAGTGGTTGCCTTGGGAGCAGCCGTTCAGGCTGATATTCTGGCTGGTAATAATAAAGAATTTTTATTGCTCGATATCACGCCACTTTCGCTTGGTATTGAAACCATGGGCGGGCTGATGGATGTATTGATTCCAAGAAACTCAAAAATTCCCAATGCGGTTGCCCGTCAATATACCACCCATAAGGATGGACAAAGTGGTATTAAAATATCGGTGTACCAGGGAGAAAGGGATATGGTCAATGATAATCGAAAACTGGCTGAATTTAATTTAACCGGAATACCCGGAATGCCGGCCGGGCTGCCCAAAGTTGAAGTAAGTTTTATATTGAATGCAGATGGCATTTTAGTGGTAAAAGCGAGAGAATTAAGGAGTGGTGTTCAACAAAGTATAGAAGTAAAATCTCAATTGGATTTAACAGACGATACCTTGGAAAAAATGTTGTTGGATTCTATAACGCATGCAGGGGAAGATATCGCCAACCGGGCACTGGTTGAAGCAAGAACCGAAGGAGAGCAACTGCTGGCGACCACTGAAAAATTCATTCAGAAAAATGCTGCTCATCTAACGCAGGATGAAATAATGCAAACGGCTGCTGCCATGCAGTCGCTACAGTTGTCACTCACGATGAATGATAAGGATTTGATGCACGGCAAAATTGAAGCACTAAATGAAATGTCAAAACCTTATGCAGAGCGCATCATGGATATTATTGTAGGTGAAGCTATGAAGGGGAAGACGGTTTAGTTGTTGGAAAAAATAATATTAAACAATAAATTAAAAATAAAAAGGCGCTCAGCAACATCCCCCATTTTACAACGGTGGGTTCAAATGTAAAACTGATGTTATTTTGGCCTTTGGTTGCAGGCGCACTCATAAAACTAAGTCCAGCTTTTTCAATCGGTCTCTTTATAGTGCCATTTTGATAAAACCAATGTGGATAATAATTTTGCTGCAAAATTATATTGGTCAGGCTGTCAACTTTGGCAATTACTACTATTTTATTTGGATTAAATGATTGAATTTTCAAATTGTCAGCCTCTATTGCACTGAGAGGTGCTTCAATAAAAATAAATGGGCGGTTTAAAAAATTGTCGTTGGGGAAGTTTTTATAATTTTTAAAATATTCAGTCATGTTTTTCAACACAATAGGATAGGAGACTTGTGTAGTTACACCAATTTGTTTGTTATAGAAACTCCAGTCACCCAACATAGCTTCCTCTTCCGGAGAGAGGGTGTCGATGTTTTTAATTGGCTGTAATATGGGGATGGGGATTCCTTTCGGCGACCTGTTAATTACCGATTGAACCTGTCCCAAGGATGCCTTTCCAGCGCCTGTAAATGGAATATTCAACAAACAGGCAAGTATCATATCTGCTACAACTATGTTTTTCAATAAATCCCATTTGTTCAATTGAATGCTTTGTTTAATTTTAAATAATATAAATAGCTGAATAAATCCCTGGATAAAAATGGTATCATAAAATGTTATGGAATCTACCAAATATTTTAATTTTCCAGCCATCCCGCTTTGTATATTAATGCTGCTTATATTGACGAGAATGCTTTGTTTACTATTGATAGCAATGTAAAGGCCAAAGATGGTGAAGGTCATTAAGGCTACTCCAACCAGATAGTAAATCCATTTAATAACACCGCTAAAAGATTTTTTTTGCTCAATGAATTGATTCAATGCCATGGCTCCAATAATAATAAAGCATAGCAAGCCAAATATCCTGAATTCCCCGTTTAACCTTACATAGCCAATAAAAGGAATAAATTGAAAGGCAAAGGTCTTGAATATTCCGCCGGTAGAGAGTAAAGTAAATGCCCCTCCTGTGATTAATAAAAATTTCTGCCAGCCATTTTTTTTATTTACGCAAGCAAATAGAAAAAATAATAGTAGGGCAATACTGAAATAGCTGTTACGCATACTGGGGTCCGTATTGTAAAATTCATTATTCTTTACAGTGGCGAAAGGAAGTAAAGCACTGATCCAACTTTTGAAATTTGTAGGATTGGACAAAGAATCCGCCAGGCTTATTTTTTCTCCCCGTACAAAAAATGGCATGATATCCAAATAGCCACTAATCATTCCTGCCGAAACCAACACCAGTAACAGCAAAAAAGTAAAATGTAAAATCGTTAATTTTTTAAATCGAAGCTGTAAAGGCAAGTTAGATTCATTGCTTAGCGTATAATAAATCAATACGCCAAGAAAGAAATAAAAGGAACCGATTGTAATACCAGGATGAGCCGAACTAACCAGTAAGTAAAAAAGAAGTACTGCCCGAACTGTATTTTTTACAGAAAATGTTTTTAAAAGCAATAGATAACTCCAGAAACACCAGGGTAAAAATGCGGCGCCACTTAACCAGTTAAAATGTTGCAGATGTCCGACATTGTATCCACAACACATAAAGGCTGTTGCAGCAATTATCCGAACGCTGCTATTTAATTTCCAAATACCTGTGAGCTGGTACATACCAATACCTCCCAATAAAATATACAACAATACTTCCAGGGTTAAGGTGTAGGCATTATAGCCAACAGTCGCTGCAATCAGCCATGTTACCGGGCTCCAGTATCCTCCGCTCATGTCACCATATTGAGGAATACCGAAATTGATGTAGGGATTCCATAATGGAAGAAAGCCGGCATGTAAACTTTCACTCATAAAAAATTTAGGTGGAAAGTACCCAACAAAAGCATCATTTTTTATGAAAAATAAGAAAGAGGAG
>JBBQTL010000351.1:0-3924 GCA_038213285.1 Chitinophagales bacterium | reverse complement strand
CGTTACAAACATTGTTGAATACCCAAACCGGTGCTTTGGCAAAAACACTGGATAATGTAAGTTCATTTACCGGAGGATTGAAAAATAACAATGCTAAAATAGATCAGACACTCACAAACCTGGAAGCCACCACTGCAAAATTTGCAAGGCTGGAGATCGAAAAAACACTCACCTCATTGGATGTTACCGTTACTGAATTAAAAAACACCATCGGCAAGGTGAATAGTGATAAAGGTACACTCGGCTTACTCATCAATGATACCAAGTTGTATAACAACCTGAATGCTACTTCTAATAAATTAAATTTATTATTAGATGATGTACGGGTGCATCCCAAACGATATGTAAACATTTCGGTATTTGGAAAAAAAGATAAGAGTGGTCCATTATTGGTCCCGTTACCAGATACTGTGAACGCACCTTACCTGAATCAATAGTACCAGGTAAAAAGGAATACGTTGCAATTGATGATGATTGCAAATTTACCGGCCAATGGTCAGTCATACTCAGTGATGCATATTAAGAATCTGCAAGCTATTTATTATGCATTCATTTTCCTTTTAAGAGCATGCGCTTCAAACTTTGTGATGTTGTTAGTAAATAAAGGAAGAAATTGCATCTTTCATAAACTAATTGTATTGAAATTAAGAACAACATCCAGGCTTATCTTTTTCGTTCTGGCCCTGCTCTGTGGCAAATTTGTACTGGTTGCACAAGATAGGTTTCCCCCTCCTGCTGTTTCATCGTCACCAGATACATTGCGGGTGATTCAAATTATCCAGGGAAAAAGCCTTCGCGAAAAAACAGTTGACTCTTTAAACAGTTTTCAAACGATTGCCGGCAATGTAATACTGAAAGAAGGCCTCACGATTTTTCATTGTGATAGTGCTTCCATCAACAAACAAACTAATATCCTGGAAGCTTTTGGTAATATTCACATTAACCAAAATGACAGCATACATACTTACTCGCAGTACCTTAAATATATTGGAAAGGAAAGAATCGCTTATCTGAAAAAAGATGTGCGGTTAACCGATAACAAAGGTACTTTGTATACGCAGGACCTTGAATATGATCTTAAAACCAGCATAGGCAAATACAAAAGTGGAGGAAGGGTAGTAAATGGCAAAACGGTGCTTACAAGTACAGAAGGGGTTTACTATGCAGAAACCAAGGATGTTTTTTTTAAAAAGAATGTTCACCTTGTTGATCCAAAATATGATGTACGAAATGATACTTTGTTGTATAATACACAAACACAGGTAACTTCCTGGAATACACCAACCGTTATTAAAAGTAAAAATGGTGGTGATGTTTATTCTTCAAGCGGTACTTATGACCTGAAAAATGGCAAAGCTTTTTTTGGTAACCGCACAATAATAAAAGACAGTTCCAGAACATACGTTGCAGATAATACCGCAATTGATGACTCAACAGGCATCGCACAGTTAGAAGGCAATGCAGTTGTAAAAGACAGTGCAGGTGGCTATTCTGTTTTAGGAAGATCAATTTTTGCTAACAAAAAAACCAGCTCTTTTTTAGCTACCGGCAAGCCCGTGCTGATTTTTAAAGGTGATGGGAATGACAGTACTTTTATCGCCGCAGATACCTTGTTTTCTGGCCTGGAAAAAAGAGACAGTTTGGGCAGGAAGATAACAATATCATCAGATACACTCAAAAAATCAACGGTAATAAATGTACAGGATTCGCTGCTGGCAGGTGCCAAAGGAAAAGATAGTATGGCAGTTGTCTTAACAAAGAACAGGTCACCACATAAAGATTCAATACAAATAGAGAAGACAGATAGCGCCTTCGTAAAAAAAGATAGTTTGGTGCAATCCAAATCTATTGTAATCAAGCCTGCCAATGATTCCACTGTGAGCATTGAAAAAGATAGTCTTTTAGCTGGCAAAATAGTAAACAGGGATTCACTTGCAAATGAAGTAATAGCAATTGAAAAGGCGGCACCTGTTGATACCATCGAAAAGGCAACTGTTATAAAGGTATCAAAAGATACTGCCATCCGATATTTCATTGCTTTCCACAATGTGCGTATTTTCAATGATTCGCTGCAGTCAGTATGCGATAGCCTGTATTATTCGTCAGAAGATTCCATATTCCGCCTCTTTCAAAATCCGCTGGTGTTTAGTAACAATTCCCAGATAGCCGGGGATACCATTTATATGTATACTAAAAATAAAAAAGCGGATCGTTTATATGTTTTCGAAAATGGGATCATTATCAATAAGGCCAATGAAAATATGTATAACCAGGTTGCAGGGCGAACATTGAATGGTTATTTTAAAGACGGTGAAATGGATTACATGAGGGCTAAAGGATCGCCCGCTGAAAGTGTCTTTTATCCGCAGGATGACGACAGTGCCTACATTGGAATGAACCGGGGGAAGGGTGACGTGATTGATGTATATTTTTTAAATAAGGAAGTAAATAAAGTAAAATTTATAAATGAAGTTGATGGCACGTTGTATCCTATTCGCCAGATTCCGGAAGATCAGAAATTCCTGAAAAATTATAAGTGGCAGGACAAACGAAGACCGAAAAATAAACTCGAATTATTTGAATAGCGCCTTTTTAATATTCATGCTTTCTCATTTTAGTTGATGGAATTTATCGCAGACTATTTTGCTATTCATATCAACTTTCTCATTTTTTAAAGAAACGGGTATGTGCGAACCAGGCACATCACAGTTCAGCAAAAAAAGACCTTTTTTTTTTGCAAATACTTAACAGCATAATCATACACTGCTGCGTTTGCTAAACAAATAAAGCCGCTTGTTGGCATTATTTTAGTTTCCCCATTTCTCAACTATTATTCAAAAAAACGATTATGAAAAAGACCTGTTTAATTATCAGCCTTATTAGTTTTTTCTCAATCTCATTAAAAGCACAGGAGTATAAAACAGCAGCAGGAATAAGGCTTGGGCCCAACTCACCAGCCATTGCCCCGGGCTTTACCGTCAAACATTTCCTGGATGAAAAACATGCTATAGAAGGAATTGTTGGTGTTAACAATGGTATTGGTGTATGCGGATTATATGAGTGGCATTTTCCCATCACTTCGGTTGAACATCTGCAATGGTATGCCGGTGCCGGTGCTTATGCAGCTTACAGATACAGCACTGCTTTTATTGGCGGAGCCGGTATTATTGGAGTGGATTATAAATTCCCTGATATAGCACTCAATATCTCTATCGACTGGAAACCTGAATTAAATATTATTGAAAGTGTTGGCTTTGAAGCAAGCGGAGTTGGCTTTTCAGCAAGATTTACTTTCTAGCTTCGTAATTTGAAAATGCAAATGTTCCTCCGCATTGAGCCACCGATTTTGTTTCTGGGGCTGCCTATCCTCCGGGGAGGTCGCATGACTCAACTGCGACTTTCAATTTAGCAAAACCATCGAACCAAAATCCGCTTATCAACCAACAACTATCAACTTTCAACAATCAGCTTTCAACTATTAACTATCAACCATTAACCATCAACATTCTATCATCCGTCACGAACCCTGAACTTTTCCGTAAATTTAAACCATGAAAATATTTTCGGCAGCACAGGTACGTCAATGGGATGCCTACACAATTGCACATGAACCCATCCGTTCAATTGACTTAATGGAAAGAGCAGCCACTGCTTGTGTTAACTGGATTGAAAATCATTCAGAAGCAGCCGGTTACTATTATATTTTTTGTGGTACCGGCAATAATGGAGGAGATGGATTGGCCATCGCACGAATGTTACTGCTCACCGGAAAAGCTGTAAATATTTTTATTTTAGAAGGACAAAAAAGGAGTGCTGACTTTAGTGAAAATCTCAATAGATTGGAGCTGCCAGCCAAAGGCCTTTTGCGAATTATTGATACCGATTACCCTGAAATCCCTGGCAATTCAATAGTAAATGATGCAA
>JBBQTL010000350.1:0-3926 GCA_038213285.1 Chitinophagales bacterium | reverse complement strand
ATTTCAAAACAGTGGTCGTTTTTATTTTACAATGGGTGCAGGCGGATTGGTTTGTTATAAAAACAGTATGCTTGGGTTATCCGTTCATAATTTAAACGAACCCTCTAATGGCATTATCGGCAGCCCGGAAATAAGCAAACTACCACGCCGTGTTTCTGCACATGCCAGCCATATTTTCAACTATGGTATTGCACAGTTTAAGCCTACCGTTATTTATCAGCAACAGGGAAACAGTAAAATGTTTTCCATGGGCGCTTTAATTGACTGGCCGGAAAACAGGTTTGCCCTGTCTGTTTGGTACAGGGATAACTGGCGTGCACAAAATAATTCCTTTACTATTGGTGGGGTGCTAAAACTCGGCAGCCGCAAAAAACTTGGGAATGGAAATATTGATCATGTCTCCAGTTTAGGCATTAGCTATGATATTGAAGCAACAAGTCCTAGTGTAAGAAAAAGCTATGGCAGCGCTGAAATGGGCTTTACAACCGACTTTAATACCAACGCAGAAATTGAATGCCCCAGGATAACCGGAGTATGTAATGTGAAATATCCATGGGAGTTTTTTTAGGAAATTGATGCTGCCTGAATATTTTAAAAAGCAGCATTGCAGAAGGAATATCAGCAAACGTTAAGCGGTTATTTTTGCTTACCGGGCCAATTAAGTATTGCAAACACTTACTCTTTTTGTCGCTATAAATCTACCAGAATTATAGCGGCTATTTTTGGGATACAATCCTCAACAGTTGTTACTTGCGGCCATATTATAAAACAACCGCCGGGTTCTTATCCTTTACCCTCGTCTTCAAAAGATAAAATTAAATCACTTCTACCGGCGCTTGATAATTTTTATAGAATAGCCGCAGCATACTCGGCAGCACAATCAATAACAACGGCAATGCAATGACGAAACCACCAATAACAGCGATCGCTAGTGGCTGGTGCAATTGGGCGCCGGTGCCAATGCCCAATGCCAGTGGCAGCAATGCTATGATAGCACCAAGGGCCGTCATTAGTTTGGGACGCAACCTGGTGGATATGGCATAAATAATCGATTCATCCACCGACTTTTCGAGTAAGGATTCTTTGAATTGCAGAAAGGTGAAAATGGCATTTTCGCCGATGATGCCCACAATCATAATAAGCCCGGTGTAGCTACCTACATTGAGTGCGGTATGCGAAACGAACAACGCCAGGTAACTTCCTGAAATACCTAGCACCGCTATTAGCAAAATGATAAACGCCACTTTAAATTCCCGAAATAAAAAAAGGATTACACCAAATACCAGCAGACTAGCTGTTACCAGTATCATCAATAATTCTTTAAAAGATTGCTGCTGGTCGGCATATGCACCGCCATATTCGATGTGATAACCCAAGGGCAAGGTGATGCCCGCTTTGATGGAAGCCTGTATTTCTTTCATGGCACTTCCCAGGTCCCTGTTATCAAGCCGGGCGGTAACGACTCCCATGGACTGCAGGTTTTGTCGTTGTATTTCTGCATCACCGGCATTTACATTTACGGTGGCCAGTTCGGTGATGGGTTTTAATTTTCCGCCTGGTAAAAAAACCTGCAGTTTCCTCAAATCTGCCACGCTTATTTTTCTGCTTCCCGGATAAACCAGCCGGATATTATTCACCTGTTCTTTTTCAAAAATATTACCCGCAATATTTCCTTCCATTGATGTTTGTAACTGGTACTGTAAGTTGGCAGGCGTAATACCAAACTGCGCCAGCTTTGTGTAGTCGGGCTCTATGCTTATGGATGGCCCTGCAATCACAATGCCATTAAATACATCTGCGGTTCCTTTTACATTGCTTACTACCTCATCAATCTGCTTTGATAATTCCTGTAATTTTTTATTGTCGTCACCAAATACTTTTATCTCAATGGGCTCTACCGAAGTGGTTAAGTCGCCCAGCATATCACCAATCACCTGTCCAAATTCTATCCGCAGGGCTGGCTGTGTGGCTTCAATTTGCTTCCGGATATCGTTAATGACTTCTTCGGTGGTTTTGGATCTTTTCTTTTTTAATTGAATTAAGTAATCGCCCCTGTTTGGTTCTGTGATAAAGAAGCCCATTTGCGTACCGGTTCTTCTGCTATAGACTTCCACTTCAGGAACGGCCGCAATTAATTTTTCAGCCTGTCGTAGCATCCTGTCTGTTTCTTCCAGCGATGTGCCCGGCGGAGAATTGTAATCCAACACAATACTGCCTTCATCCATTTCGGGTAAAAAGCCGGTTTCTAATTTTGGCAAAATAAAATATACAGACAAAACCAACGCCCCCATCATGACAAAACTTATCCATGGCATGTGAATAAAAAATGAAACCCACCGCTGATTTTTTACCGCATGTGCTGCTGCATATTGCTGTTGTTGCGTTGCTATTTTTTTGGGATGCCTTTTATGTTTACTCAATAAAAGGTACACCACCGGCAACCCAATCCATGTTACAAAAAAGGAGCAAAACAATGTAATAATCATCGTGTTTGTCATTACCGTAAAATAGGCACCTGCCACACCGCTCATTAAAACAAACGGAAAAAAAATCACCACCGTGCTGATGGAAGACCCTACCATGGCGGGAAATAAATAGTGAATGGCTTTGCGTACAATGGTAGCGTAGGTTTCTTCCGGATGTTCTTCATGGGTGCGATGTATTTGTTCTACCACCACAATGGCATCGTCTATTATTAATCCAATGGCAGCCGCAATGGCACCCAGTGTCATGATATTAAATGTGTAACCGATTGCGTACAGCACAATCATGGTTAAGCCAAGCGTAACCGGAATGATGATGAGTATGGTTGCGCTTGATTTTAATGAACGCAGAAAGATGACTGCTACTATAATGGCTAATAATAAACCAATCCATAAACTGTCGCTTACACTTTTGATAGAGTCGTTTACAAAGTCGGCCTGGATGTAATAAGGTTTTACAGATACGCCTTTGGGAAGGATTGCTTTTAGCTCTTTTATTTTCACCTGCATTGCAGTTGATACTGCCAGCAAGTTTGCGTTGGGTTGCTTTATTATTGCCACTAAAATTCCATCCCGCCCGTTGGCATTCATTTTCGTGTATTCCACTGCTTCTCTTACTTCAACCGAAGCAATATCCTGCAGGTAAATAATTCGCTTGCCATTGTTGCTGATAACTACATTTTCTAAATCAGTTATTGAATGTACAGTAGCATCGGTAACCGTTAAATACAGGTAGCGGTAATCTGCCATGTAACCATTACTCTTTATAAAATTCGTTGCATTCAAAGCACTGGTAATGGCTTCCGGTGTTACTGAAAGCGAACTCATTTTTTGAGGGTTCAACTCTAACCAGTACTCTTTAGTTTTGCCACCAATAATACGTATTTCAGCAACACCATCTACCTGACTGAGAAATGGTTTGATGGTGTAAACAGCGAGTTGCTTTAATTCAATGGGTGACTTTTCATGGCTTTCCAGGGTGTACCCCATCACTGGTAAAATAGAAGGATTCATTTTTTCTACCGTGATGGAAACATCGGCTGGCAATGTGTTTCGTATTGCTGCTATTTTTGATTCCATTCTCTGCTGCCCCAGATCTACATTGGAACTCCAATCAATGAAAGCTGATATTTCGCAACTGCCCCGGCTGGTAGTACTGCGTATTAATTTTAAATCAGGTATTTGTTTGATGGCATTTTCGAGCGGCCTGGTTACGCTTACCATCATCCGGTCTACCGGCTGCAAACCACCATCTGCTATAATTTTTATTTTGGGAAAAGTGATTTCAGGAAACAGGGAAGATTGCATCTTACTGTATGCAAACAGTCCGCCCATGATAATGAGCAGCAATACAACCGATAAAGGCTTTTTGTATGACAGAAAGAATTTGTGCATCATTTATTCTTTTGTAATTTGAACACGGGCAGTATCGCCCAATCCATA
>JBBQTL010000349.1:0-3999 GCA_038213285.1 Chitinophagales bacterium | reverse complement strand
ATCTCTACCAATATCACGTTCCTACGGAACTATATTGAATACTGTTGCTATGTTAAATATAAATTGACGTATCGTTTTATGAAGCTGAAAGCACAAAACATTTAAATACGTAATAGGTATTGCAGCATTGGTCGTTAGGATAGCGCCAGAACGAACAGTTGTTTCCCTTGCTTAGCCAGGATGCTGCATAAAGTTGATGCTCTATAATGATAAGGGCAAATGGGTAAATGCTAATTCATCATCAGCACATTCACACTTCTTTGCAAAATATTGAATGCAATTTCCGCCATCAGGTTTTCTTTATCTAAAGTGGGGTTTACTTCTGTAATTTCAAAACAGCAAATTTTCCTGCTTTGCATAAATTTACTGATAAGGTCTTCCGCTTCCCTTTCTTTTAATCCATTGCCTACCGGGGTACCGGTTCCCTTTGAAATAGAAGAGTCGAGGCTATCTACATCAAAGCTTACATAAATATCCGTGCAGTCACTTAGGTAGCGCAATACTTTCCGGCTCGCACTCTCTGCACCGTTTCGCCTTACTTCGCTGGTGGTAATTACCTTAATTCCATATTTTTCAATCAGTGCTTTTTCTTCTTTTTCAAAATCCCTGAGCGAAATAAAAACAATGTCTTCCGGTAAAATCTTAGGAAATATTTTGCCAATATTTTTTAACTGTTCCCAGATTTTTTTAGTTTTTTCATCCAGGTCATGCACTTTAAATTCTTCGTTGTCTTCCCCGATAGATGCGGCAAGCGGCATGCCATGCAGGTTGCCGGTGGGCGTGGTGTAGGGGGTATGCAGGTCCGCATGTGCGTCTATCCAGATGGCGCCCAGTTTGCTATTTGGTTTTGCTATTTTAATACCCGCAATGGTTCCACCGGCAGTACTGTGATCGCCGCTTAACACCACCGGGAAAAAATGTCCTTTAATGGAATCACTTACTGCCTTGCTTACTTTCTCGTACAGGTTCAATACACCATGTATTCTTTTGCCATAAGGCGATTGAATGGGCTCGAATAGTAAATTGTTTTCTACTTCTATTTTTTCGGACGGGAAGTGCACAAAGAAATTACTCATGAAATCGAGTGCAGCAATTTTAATAGCATCTACTCCCAAACTGGCACCACGGGTACCGGCACCAATTTCACTCGGAACTTCAATTAGTTTAATATTCTTCATACTTATTTTTTAATTAGCAGCCCTGCATTTTTATAGTAACGTTGAGGTATATGGAAAGCCTTTTAAAGCAACCTGGTGTGCCCCCTTCAGGTACACACGCAACAAATTTATAACAATCCCTCCAAAGGGTCACTTCCATTGATAGTGCCAACAGTCTTTAAAGGTATAAAACGAACAAACATATCCTCACTGTACCAGCGATCCTGCCTTGTTTTTTTTATCACTTCGGTATGTTGCTGCATTTGATAAGCAAACTGTTTCATGGCTTCCCTGCTTTGCCATATACTGAATGTGGCTTGTTTAATAAACGGCATTTCACCTATGCCGATAGAAGTGATGAGGCCGTTAGCACCCGCCATTTGCACCGCCACTCCGTTTACATTTTGCCAGAATGCTTTTAGTTTTGATATACGAATGGTAGCCCGGGTTAGTATAGCAATTGATCCATTGTACGTAGTGTTTTTTGCCAATGGACCAAATGGTTGTTTGCCATCCCAACTGCCGTGTCCTTCAATGGGTTCTAAAAATATGGTCCAGGTTTCACACTTGAAAAAGCGGATCCAGTTGTGGATGAATGACCCATATAATTGCCTGGTTAAACCGGCTTCTTCTACTATGTTGATGTTTAATGATTGTTTTCTAACTGCAAATATTCCCCACTGTTGCCAGTCGGGATGTTTATCAAAAGTGCCGTTCTTTCCGCAGCCCATCAGTTTGAAAAACGAAATATTTGTATTGAACCAAAGCGGCAGCCGGTGCAGGGCCATTGCCAGTAAAGCGAAATAAGTTCGGCCTTTTGGATAGCGTATAATGGTAAGTGTAACCTGCATATTGCAACAATAACAAGAAATTGGATACAAACGTTCAGATGTCTGATTTTTTAATTTGAGATGCCTGCTTTATTTCATCTTTTTAATTATCACGATTTATGTGTCGCTGTATTAAGGAATTAAGTTTTGAAAGGTATGAAATAGCCAGCCTTGTGAAACAAAACAACCCAAACAAACTAAAACAGCCAGGAAATAAATGCCATACTTTTTTCTATAAAACAGCCGGGGTATTAGCAAAAGGGAATTAAAATAAAAAAAGCTGATCAGCACTGCATCGTTGATTCGTGCAATGAAAAAAATTAACATGGTCATATACCGGTTGAGAGTGTGCCGTTTCGTTGGGATTACAGGAAGGCCTTAGTAATGCAGGCAATGAGAATAATAATATCCAGGCCGCTAAATGAAGCAAAATAATATAAGTAGGTACACTTTTGTATTTGGCCCTTCTTAAATACAGGCTGATGGATATTGTTTTATTTTTTCGCCAAGAGTGCCGGTACAGTTGAAAATGGCTGGTTGAACAGATGTACGAACAGTCGTTTTTATGTTTTGCAACTGATGTGATCTTACCCTACCTTTAGGTTACAAAAAGATAACCTTCTTTTTTTTGAAATAATGATTTATCAATCGAACTTGAACCTTCAAAATATCAATTATGCAAAAGTTAATAACAGTAAGTGTAGACACAAAACAACTTTTAAAAAGTCCTAACAATCCATTTACCATTAATGAAGTAGACAGCATCAATGAACTGCTGCAGAAGGGATGGGAAATAGAGGAGTGGGATTTTTTAAAAGAAGATGATGGCGATGGTGAAATAGTGTTGATTGTAACCTTAAATGATGATGCCATGTTTGATGATGACGATGAGGATGAATTTGATGACGAGTTTGATTTTGATGAAGATGAAGTTGAAGACGATGAAGAGGAAGAGGAAGAGGAGGAGGAAGACGAGAAGGTAAAAAGGTTGTAAATCTGGTGCTTTTTCAAAAAAAGGATAGATTTTACCTTGTCATATCTTTCCCTTTTTTTTGTAGAACGTAAAAACGCCTGGTTAAATGAATTTTAATCAGGATGATTATGTAACTGATTCTACCATTGAGTGTAGGATCGAGGGAGGAGAATGTGTTGAAGTAAGTGGCCCCGGCTTTTTCAACATATTCACTCATCATTTACAGCTTACGTTTGTATTAAAAATAATGCCCGTTGAAATCGGGTATTGCCAAATATCGAAATGTATCTACAAGAACCGGGTAAATTTTGCTACGAAATATTGTCCATAAAGGCGGCACCTTTACACCGTTAATGATTCCAATCCTATAGAAAGCTAACCAATGCCTCTGAAACCGTTTTAATACCTCATGTAGCGATATGCCTGCTTCAGGATGCAACATGAAAATGCTTTATGAAAACCTTCAGCGATGAAGGTTTTTTTTATTGATGTGATAGATGCAAGAGTAAATGAGAACGATGTTGTGGAGCGACAGCACAGTGAGATTACGAATAGAAAATCCCACTTGTTTATTGGTAGGATAATGCCTGCCTGTCACCCGTAAATGGAATAATGCCAGGCTCCAAAGCCACACATTGTACATTCATATAAGTACAATTGGTATTGCCAAAAAAGCTGGCTACCGCTGCATCACCTGCATCTTTGCTGGTTGCTATTTTTACTAATCCGTTAAGCGGAACCAATTTGGTAGGATCGAAAAACAGCCATTGACCTGCAATGTATGCTTCAAAACATGCATGAAAATCAGGAGGATTAAGATTGCAGGCGTACCCGGTAAAATACCTGGCAGGTATGTCAAGCGACCTGCACAAGGCGATACCAAGATGAGCGAAGTCCTTGCACACACCTTGCCGCTGTATCAATGTATCATAAGCAGAAGTGCCGGAATCGGTGGTACCGGTGATATAATCGGTATTATAAAAAATCCAATCGTTGATGGCTTGTACTTTATCGTAATCATTTACCAGGTAACCAAATT
>JBBQTL010000348.1:0-4013 GCA_038213285.1 Chitinophagales bacterium | reverse complement strand
TTGCCTCCAACTGGTACGCTTAATTTAGGAGGTCCGGTAGTTACTTCTGGTGGGCTTCTTTTTATAGCAGCTACCAAGGATGAAAAGCTTCGGGCATTTGATAAGAAAACCGGCAAAATCCTTTGGGAGTATAAGCTTCCTGCCGGAGGATACGCCACACCAAGTACTTATTTATTAAATGGTAAGCAGTATTTAGTAATTGCAGCCGGCGGTGGTGGAAAAGTAGGGTCGCCTTCCGGAGATTCTTTTGTAGCCTTCTGCCTGAAAGATCAATAATAAAAATGGATAATAATTTGTAAATATTTTTTAAAAAATGAGTGCATATCATTTCACCAGGGAGTCGGCATATTACGCCAATATACAATTGCCAAAACTTGGACTGGTCAACTTTACATTTGGTAATGTTAGTGCAGTTGACAGGTCAAAAAATGTTTTTGCCATCAAACCCAGTGGAGTACCTTATGAAGAACTTACGCCTGAAAAAATGGTAATTGTTGAGTTTGATGGCAAGGTGGTTGACGGCAGGCTTCGGCCTTCTTCAGATACAAACACCCATGCAATACTTTACAAATGTTGGAAAAATATTGGTGGCATTGTTCATACCATTCTGTCTATGCTAGTGCCTGGGCGCAAAGGCAACGGGATATTCCAATATACGGTATCACCCATGCAGATCATATTACAGTAGATGTGCCATGTGCTGCGCCTATGGAGGATGAAATGATTGAGGGTAATTATGAACATGAAACGGGCTTACAGATTATGAATCATTTTTTAGAAAGGCATTTGAATTATCAGGAAGTAGAAATGGAGCTGGTAGCAAATCATGCTCCCATTACCTGGGGTAAAACGCCTGAGAAAGCAGTTTACAACAGTGCCGTGTTAGAAACGATCACTCAAATGGCTTTTATCATAGGGCAATTAAATCCATCATCGCCAAGGTTAAAAGCATCGCTTATTAAAAAACACTTTGATAGAAAACATGGAGCAGCCCCTTATTATGGGCAATAGTATCCGGTTGAAAATATTGAATAATTAAAATAAAATAGCTTATAAAATCACCCATTCAAATGAACCAAATCATTACAGCACAGCAACTATATCCATGGTGTAAAATCCCTTTCGATCAATTAGAAAATCATTCGGATCGAAAAGTACCTTTCAGGCTTGTAAAGGATTCTGCAGAAATGGGATTGCTGATGGCAAGAGAGCTGGCCGACGATATTAAAAAAAACAATACCGAAAATAAAGCTACCCGGGCAATTATTCCATGTGGCCCGGCATGTTGGTACAAGTCTTTCACCGATCTGATTAACCAGGAAAATATAAGTCTAAAAAACCTGGAAGTTTTTCACATGGATGAATGCCTGGATTGGCAGGGAATGGAATTACCAAAGGCGCATCCATATAGTTTTAGGGGATTTATGGAAAAATATTTTTACGACCCTGTGAGGGCGGAACTGGCAGTGCCGGATGAAAACCGGCACTGGCTAAATGGTAATAATGTTGCAGCTATAAAAAATAAAATAAACGAAAGCCCTATTGATATTACTTATGGTGGCTGGGGGCAGGATGGGCATATTGCCTACAATCAATCCAGGCGGCATCCATTTAGTCATGTTACTATTGAAGACGTTCGCAATTCAACCATTCGTATTCAGGAGAATAACTTAGATACGATCATTGCATTGGCCCAACGCACTTTTGGATCTGCTTACCAGTTTGTGCCGCCCATGTCGGTTACACTGGGTGTAAAAGAATGCCTCTCTGCAAAAAAAATCAGGCTGTTTAGCGATACAGGCCCATGGAAGCAAACAGCGCTTAGGGTTGCATTGTTTAGTCCGTTAACCCCGGAGTATCCCATTACACTTTGCCAGCAACATCCGGATGCATTGCTAACAGCTACCATCGCCACCGCAATACATCCCATCAGCGAAAACCCCGATTGGGATTTTGGTTTTTAATATTTTAAAAGAAAACTAATATGGATACAAGGGCTTTAAATTTTAATTCCATTGATTTGAAATATACCGGTATTGTTGGAACCGGAGGACTTGGCTCAGGTAAGTTTTTTGAACTCAATGGCAATGATACTCTTGGCAGGGAGGAAAGCAGGAGCGGTCATTTTAAGGATATAAAAGATTATTGCAAGCAGCACATTATACTGCATTATATAAAGGTGTTATTGGGTAATACTTTTACTGTGGTGCCGGTTGGTAAAATCGGGAATGATGAAACGGGCAATGGCTTGTTCATAGAGATGAGTGAAGTTGGTTTTGATTTGCAATTCGTTGAAAAAGTACCCGGTGTTTCCACGTTATTTTCATTTTGTTTTTACTATCCAGACGGTAGTGGCGGAAATTTTACTACGGATAATTCTGCCAGTGCGCTGGTAGATGCAGGCTGCGTAAACCAAGCCTTGCCAGTAATAAAAAAACTTGCTAAAAAAGGTATAGTTATGGCTGCACCGGAAGTGCCACTTGATGCCCGTTACCGGCTGCTGAAACTTGGTAGGCATCACCAATTGTTTTGTGCTGGTTCTTTTACTTCCGAAGAAATTGTACATGCCTACAAGGGCGGCGTTATAGAGCTTATGGATTTGATTGCTATTAATATGGATGAGGCTGCTGCGTTATCAGGCTTGGCTTTGGCTCAAACTGCTCCTGCTTTAATTGTGTCGGAAACGATTATAAAACTCCTGAAAAAAAATAAGAACCTCCTAATCTCCATTACAGGGGGTAAAGGTGGAAGTTGGTGCTGGGATGGTAGTGTCATTAATCATTTTCAGGCAATCAGTTCAATGGTGAAAAGTACCGCTGGCGCCGGAGATGCTTTTTTCTCCGGCCTGCTTTGTGGCATCGCAACGGAACTTTCTTTTTTTGAAGCTCAGCAGTTGGCAACGTTGGTGGCAGGGTTAAGTGTTACATCTCCCCATACCATCCATAAAGAAATTTGCAGGCAGTCGTTGTATGATTTAGCGCAATCAACGGCATTTGAATTTTCTCCAAAAATATTTTCACTTTTAAATATGTAGAATTATGGGAATAGTAATGAGAATTAGTCAGCAATTTAATCCGGCACAGGAAGATGCATTTATGCTGCTTGAAAAAAAATTTCATGAATTGGAACTTGCACGGCCAGATTATCCGAAAGGAAAAAGAATGCAACCCATTTCGGCGCACGAGCCTATGAATACACTTATCTGGCAATACGAATTTAAAGACCTGGAAACCGCATATGATACTTTAAATTTCTTTAAAGGAGATGAAGGGCATGAAGAACTATTTCGACAGCAGGTAGCATTTATAAAAGAGGTAAGAATTGAATTTTTTAAAACGCTTGATTTTGACCAACAGAATTAATTTTTCGCAACAAATATTTAATCAACTCTCAACAAAATAGTATGAAGAAATTAATAACAAGTATGCTCTTTTCGATAGTGTCCTTCGTTGCCGTTTTTGGTCAGGATGGAAAGTTCCCTGTCATTAATGCTGGTGCAGTATCCGTATCAGGAATGGTGCCAGCCAAACTTCAAAATATTGACGGGCTACTTAAGCTTGCGATCGACTCTAACTGGACCAATGCGGCAGTGGGACTGGTGATACGTAACGGACGAATTGCTTATTACAAGAGCTTTGGCTATGATGACATTGAGCTTAAAAAGCCCATGCAAAAAGATGCCATTTTTAGGATAGCCTCCCAAACAAAAGCGATTACGAGTGTAGCTGTAATGATGCTTTTTGAAGAGGGCAGATTCTTATTGGATGATCCTATCAGCAAATATATACCGTCGTTTAAAAATCCTACGGTACTTGATAAATTTAATGAAAAGGACACAAGCTATACGACCGTTCCTGCCAAAAGAGAGATTACAATTCGTGATTTACTAACGCATACATCGGGCATCGCTTATCCACAAATAGGAGGTGGAAGTATCAGCACCATCTATCATAAAAATGGAATTATTTCCGGATTGGGGCTCGAGATGAAGTTGCTATCAGATATAATTACCC
>JBBQTL010000347.1:0-4024 GCA_038213285.1 Chitinophagales bacterium | reverse complement strand
AGCCAGACTATCTGTAAAGTATTATTCATAAGCCCATCACCCCTAAAGGAGATTTTAACCTACACCATTTTTACGTGCAGTTGTATTGATTAATAAAATAATCTTAAAATTTATATACGCTTGCCTTACTCTCCGCCGCGGCGGAGATGGGGGCCTTAATTTTTCAACCTGTTCAAAAAATTCACATCCACTGAGTGCGTATTCCTGTACATCATTACGATAATTGCCAGGCCCACGCTTACTTCCGCAGCCGCTACCACCATTATAAAGAATACAAATATCTGTGCATCGCTTCCCGTGTTAGGATTAACGGAACCCAAAGCATGTTGATGCATTTTTGAAAATGCTACCAGTAATAAATTAGCCGCATACAACATTAATTCTATGCACATAAAAATGATGATGGCATTTCGGCGGATCAATACACCAATTATACCGATACTGAATAATGCGACAGCTAAAAATATGTAGTAATATACCGGCATATAAAAATTATTATTTTACAAAAACAGCACACCCGCTTTTTGCGGATATCTATTCATTGTTGATATTCTATATAATTGAGTTGAAGAAATATAAGCAGGCAGTGCAGTACTATTTACAACCACCCCGTCATTTGCATTTAATCTATTCCGCAGAAGAGTGGTAAAGAGCCCAAAATGCAAACCCGAAATACCTACATTCGATAAAGCAGTACAGGCATGCATGAACAATTTTTTCATTTTAAATTATTAAGGATTTACTTTTTTTTTACGTTTCTTTTTTTGAAATCACCACTGCACCTATCATTGCACTTAAAAATAATACACTGCTTATTTCGAAAGGAAAAACATAGTCTGTAAACAATGTCATGCCTAAGTTTTTTATTAACCCTACATTACCGCCATTCATCTGAACCAATTGCGTAGTCGCAACCGTTTGTTTCAACGCAGCAATAATTACCAATAGCAGGCTTCCCCCCGCAATACCTCCAATATATAAAAGCCACCTGTTTTTTTGATGCGGTTCAGAGTCGGCGTTTAAATTCATCAACATTACAACAAATAAAAACAAAACCATAATGGCACCGGCATAAACTATGATATTTACGATGGCTAAAAACTGTGCATTCAATAAAATATAATGACCCGAGATGGCAAAAAAGGTGAGGATTAAATACAAAATACTGTATACCGGGCTTTTACTGGCAACCACCATGGCCGCTGAGCCCAACGCCATTAAACTTAAAAACCAAAACATTATCTCAATTAAACTCATAAGTGGTTGTATTCTTTTCTGCTATGAGAAAAGTTTATATAAAAAACTATTTAATTTTTACTCTTCCGCCTTTTGCCTTTGCAAATGCTTCCGGCTCTGTTACCGGATTTGGTATTAACAGGTCTTCTTTTCCATAAATAAAACCTTTACGCTGAAAATTAGCCGGAGCAAAAGTTTCGCTTAAATAAATAGCATCTTTTGGGCATGCCTCCTCACACAATCCACAAAAAATACAGCGCAGCATATTGATCTCATATTTTGCAGCATATTTTTCTTCGCGGTATAAGTTTTCTTCACCGGGCTTTCTTTCAGCCGCTTCCATTGTAATGGCTTCTGCCGGGCAGGCTACTGCACATAATCCGCAGGCGGTGCAGTTCTCTCTTCCTTCCTCATCCCGGTTTAAAATATGTAAACCTCTGAATACCGGGCTAAACGGACGGGTTACTTCGGGGTAATTAATGGTAGGTCTTTTTTTGAACATGTGACCAAAAGTGATGGCCATGCCTTTAAAAATAGCAGGCAGGTAAGCCCTCTCCAACAAACTCATTGGCTTACGTTCTACTTGTTTTGCTCTGTTAGTTAATGCTTGCATATTTTTTAATTTGTTGCAACCAAAAGTTGCGCAAATATATTTTTAATGTTTAGAAATGCCAGTTATTTTGTTGAAATAAAATAAAGGCTCCTGTCACCAGCATGTTGAACAGTGCCATTGGTATCAAAATTTTCCAACCCAGGTTCATCAACTGATCATACCGAAAACGCGGAATCGTCCATCTTACCCACATGAAAAGAAACAGGAAGCAGGCGGCTTTGAAAAGAAACACACTTGCGTGAATTAATGCGACCCAGTTGGTTCCGATATTTTCAGCAAGCGCTGCGTCATTTACAAAAGGAATATCATAACCGCCAAAATATAAACTTACCATTACCGCACTGCTCAAAAACATATTGATATACTCCGAAAATAAAAAGAACCCGAGTTTCATAGATGAATATTCGGTATGGTATCCCCCGATGAGTTCGTTTTCTGCTTCGGGTAAATCAAATGGGGTACGGTTACATTCCGCAAATGCGCAAATTAAAAATATCAAAAATCCTAACGGCTGCTTTATGAAATTCCAGCTATACCAATGTTCCTGTTGCTGCTGAACAATTTCTTTCAGGCTCAGGGTACCGGTTGTCATCAGCAATGCGATTAGGGCAATACCCATTGCCAGTTCGTAACTGATGATTTGCGAGGCTGCCCTTAAGCCTCCCATTAATGAGAATTTATTATTACTTGCCCAGCTTCCGATCATGATGCCATAAACCCCCAGGCTTACCACACCAAAGACATATAAAATCCCGATATTGATATCAGCAATTTGGAGTGGAATATCCCGGTCAAAAAAATGCACTTTATCACCCCAGGGAATAACGGCACCCGTCATCATGGCTGTTAACATGGCAAGGCAGGGCCCGAGTATAAATAAAAATTTAGAAGATAAATTCGGGATAATCTCTTCTTTAAAAAACAATTTTAATCCATCAGCCACGGGCTGCAATAATCCAAAAGGGCCTGCACGGTTTGGGCCACGCCTGTCCTGCATAATGGCCGCCACCTTGCGTTCGGCAAAGGTTGCATACATGGCTATCACCAATGATGACATTACCACCACAATGATGAGGACTAATTTTTCAATTATCAAACCAATTTCTATTTGTAAAAGCATAATATCATACTATTATTATAACAATAATTATTTTTAGGCGAAGATGAGCCCTCTTTTCGGTTCCGGTATAACCCATCCTTCTTTTTTGGCAATTTAAAGCCATTCTTTTGCAACATTTTTTACCTCCTTCAAAGCTTCATCATGAGAATCGCCATGGGCTAAACAACCTTTTAATTCAGGTATCTCAGCAACAAAGCAATTATCTGCTTCACTCCAAAAAATAATTATCTCATACTTATTCACCAGCAATTATTTTATTTGTTATAAAAAAATCCCTCACTTGCTTTACCTGGTAAAATTTTGCTTTACCATCTTTTAGTTTTTTGCAAATTAATAATCCCCACGATTTTTCAATCATACATTTCGATTAAATTCTACGAATAACTCCTCTTTAAGGGTTAGGGGCAAAAGAATCACCATGCGCCGGGCCATTGATTTCACTCAAATGAATATCCGGATCGTTCACCCCACTTTCATCATGAATATCCATCAATATCCTGGGATCCCTGCCTCCCATCACTTCTTTGATTGTTTCTTTTGGCATTACCAATCCGTCGTATTTTCCCTGAGAAATTACCGAGTGACGGTTAATTTTTGTAACGCCTTCTATTACCCAATCAGTTGTTTTCTTTTTATCAAAACGGCAGGTATTGCAAATCCAGCCGGGTTTTCCATCATAACTCTGTACTTCGCCCCACTCGTCTTTACGGGCAGTTACCCTGTACACTTCATCTCCCCGTAGCCATAGCGTGGTTTTACCACAACAACCTTCAGTTTCACAATTGCGGTGAGCATCTACCGGCTTGGTAAACCACACCCTGTTTTTAAACCGAAAGGTTTTATCTGTTAATGCTCCAACCGGGCATACATCAATCATATTACCGCTAAAGTCATTGTCAATGGCTTTGGAAATATAGGTTGAAATTTCGGCATGTTCCCCCCTATCTAAAATACCATGCACTCTTTTATCCGTTAGCTGATCCGCAACATACATACATCTATAACAAAGTATACACCTCGTCATGTGCAACTGGATGTATGGGCCAATATCTTCC
>JBBQTL010000346.1:0-4036 GCA_038213285.1 Chitinophagales bacterium | reverse complement strand
AAAAACACCTTAATTTAATCGTTTTCCCACTGAAGCCCTATAATTGCGGTAAACCTAGAACTAAATTCCCACTTTGTAGTAAAGTCTATAATAACGCAAAAGTCATCTATGAAAATAAGGTATTAAAAAGGGTGTTGTATGAAAATTGTATGCAAATGGGTAAAATGAAAAAGGGCTTCAATTGCTTGAAACCCTTTGTGGTGGCTGCTCCCCCTGCCCGACTTGAACGGGCGACCCTCTGATTAACAGTCAGATGCTCTAACCAACTGAGCTAAGGAGGAGTGTTCCCATTTTTAATGGGGTGGCAAAAATAAGGCATTTTAGTTTTCAACAAAAAATTAAATCCCTTTTTCTACCAATTAAACAGGTTATTTTGTTCAATTCCTGCAAATACGCCACCTTCCCTGATTTCAATGGGATAGGTTTTTAAAAAATATCCCTCGCCGCTAGTATTTCGCCCGGTCTGTAGACTGAATTTGTAACGATGCAGGGGGCAAACGATATTTCCAAGGGCATCCAAGTATCCATTCGACAATATGCCGCCAGCATGTGGGCATTTTTGCGAACAGGCTAATAACTGTTCATTATTTTGCAAAGCAATGCAAAGCGTTTTTCCCGCTACCTCAATTTCAGTCATCCCGTTGGATGAAAAATGAATCTCCTCCAGGCTACCGGCTATCTTATGCCAGGTATATTTTTTTTCTCTCATTGGGTTGGCAAGACAGTTTATTACATATAACTACCGGGTTTGCCTAAAGACCGGCTTTAAAAGGTGACACCTTTGTAAAAAGCTCTTCAAAAATTGCAGACCCCGCAAAAAAAGGTGTCACCTTTGGGGGTGATAGTAGGTGTAATAGTGTGCGAGATAAAAAATGGTACCCGTCATCGACACAATTACCATTCCGGTTGAATCGTGTGCTGTTCAATGTAATCAAATCAATAAAAAAACTCGGCACGGTATGGATACCTTATTTGGTACATGTCCCTTACTTTATTTAAAATGGTTTGGCGCAGTGCATCAATATTTGTTTTTTCGGTAGCGGACACAAAAACACAATTGTCTTTTGTTTCGTTTTGCCAGCGTTGCTTCAGGTCAATCAAAATTTCCTTTTTTATTGCCGGTTCCAGCCATTGATCAAATGCTTCTGTTTCGTATTTATCCATTTTATTGAAAATGGTAATGGTAGGCTTTTCAGAAGCGCCCAGCTCGGCCAGGGTTTTATTTACTACCGCCAGTTGCTCCTCATATTGGGGATGTGAAATATCTACCACATGCAATAAAATATCCGCCTCCCTTACTTCATCTAATGTACTCTTAAAACTCTCTACCAAATGATGGGGCAACTTACGTATGAATCCAACCGTATCACTTAGTAAGAAGGGAGTCTGTTCAAATACCACTTTACGGGTAGTGGTATCCAGCGTGGCAAATAATTTATTTTCTGCAAACACATCGCTTTTGCTAAGCAGGTTCATAATGGTGGATTTGCCAACGTTTGTATAACCCACCAGCGATACCCTGATAAACTCTCCTCTTTCCTGGCGTTGTGTAGATGACTGCCGGTCTATTTCAATTAATCTTTTCCGTAATAAACTGATCTTGTCTTTTACTATCCGGCGATCGGTTTCAATCTCCGTTTCGCCGGGTCCTCTTGTTCCAACGCCACCTCCCTGTCTTTCCAGATGCTTCCACATCCCTTTCAGCCGGGGTAATATGTACTGGTATTGCGCCAGCTCTACCTGTGTTTTCGCTTGTGCGGTTTTGGCCCTGCTTGCAAATATGTCTAATATCAGGTCACTCCGGTCAATGGTTTTTACACCGAGTTCCTTTTCAATATTCTGAATCTGGGAGCCGGTTAGTTCATCGTCAAAAATCACCAGTTCCACATCGCTTTGAAGGTTTACATATTTTTTTATTTCTTCCAGCTTGCCCTTTCCTACAAAGGTTCTGCTGTCGGGATGTGGTAATTTTTGGGTGAATCTTTTTACAGCAATTACACCGGCAGTTTCTGATAAAAATGCCAGTTCATCCAGGTATTCATTCAACTGCTGTTCCGATTGATCGGAAGTTATTACACCTACCAATACCGTTTTCTGTTCCTGTTTAAGTTGCTTTTTATCTATCAATTTATTTTATTTATTTGTTATTTTATTTTAAAGATGGCTGATAAAGATGAATGCTTTCAGTCATTTTTTTTTAAAGCGTTCCAGGCCGTGGGTACAAAAGTAAAGCGTTCCGATTGTTATCGGAACGCTTTTAATTATTTCTCAACTTTTTCTACTTTACTGCGGCCGTTGCATTTGCCGAAGTTGACCACTTTTTCATTTCGTCGCAATTCTTATAATCGTTATCTACCATTATGTAGTAACCAGAGATTTTCTGGTTAAACCAGTTTTCCAGCGATTCGTTCTTTTTTTCTTCCAGGGCCCTGTTAGCGATTTTATTATAATCATCTCTTATGTTTTCCCGGTGTGGTTCTGTGCGGCTCATCAGGTATACAATTCTTACTCCTTTCTTTCCCTTTTCATCTGCAAATTCTGTAGGTTGTGAATATTGACCCACTTTCAAATCTTTCATCATTATCACCATGTCTTTGTCTAACTGGTCAATCGTGATATTGGTTCCACCTTCCGCATTTGTTTTTCTGCCACCGGTAAATTTACTATTCTCGTCATCGCTATGCTTATTTACCGCTTCGCCAAATTGCAAAGTGCCTGCAATTAGTTTTGATCTAACGGTATCCAACCTTTGTATGCCTTCATCCAATTCCGTTTTAGTTACCTGTGGTATTTTTAATATGTGCCTGACTGTTGCATCATCCCCTGCACGGCTTACCATCTGAACAATATGATAACCAAACTTTGATTTAAAGGGGCTGGTAATCTGGCCCTCTTTTAATGCAAAGGCCTTAGCCATAAAAGTGGGGTCCCATTGCTTTTCATTCCGGTTTATTTCATATTCACCGGATTTGTCTTTACTACCGGGATCATCAGAGTACAATGCCGCCAGGGTCTTCATATCTTTTCTTCCACTTTCCAGTTGCACTTTAAATTCTTTCAACTGGTCCAACGCATATTCCTCCGCATCCCTGCTTGCTTTTGGATACTTTACGACCTGCCCTATTTCCAATTCACTTTCATAAAATGGCAAACTATCTTTGGGTAGTTTGTCAAAATAAACATTCACTTCTTTTGGCGTAATCCTGATACCTTCCACTATTTTATTGCGCATGGCAGCAGCCAGTTTCCGATCACGGAAACCTTCTTTAAAATCTTCTTTCAACTGGTAAACTGTTTTGCCCGAAATTTCTTCCAGCTTATCCTTTGAACCATACGCACCAATAAAATACCGGATTTGGTTATCAATATCAGCCGCAATTTCTTCTTCCGTTACCGGTAAAGAATCCTTTTCTGCCTGTAGCACCAGTGCTTTAATACCCATCGCCTGCTCTAAAGTAAGGCAGCGGGCATTACCTGGAATCTCCATTCCCTGCCGTTCCATATCCTGGATGCTATTGTCAATATCACTCTTTAAAACAATTTTATCACCCACTACCGCAATGATTTTATCTGCTACCATCTTTTTAGGCTGAGCGAAAGATGCAATTAGCAAAAAGCAATTTGCAACAAGTAACAGGCAAAGTTTTTTTGTATTCATAATATTAAATTCAGGCATTCAAAAATCGCAAAATTATGCGGCCATTTGTAAAAATAAGACTGAGACGGTATCAAAAATAAAGAGCTATTTTATCAATAGCCCTTTAATAATTTTGTTTAACAAAAGATTAGAGTGAAGGATGCTGTTGAAACGTTGAGACGTTTTTTTATTTATCCTGATTTTTTTTCCGAAAATCAAAATGCCTTACCGCCCTAACGTCCATATTATAAATCTTAAGCAATTAAAGTTGCCCACCCGATAGCTATCGTGTGGTATGTGATACAACTGAATGATACCGAGTTTCGTCGCTATGCTCCTCGTTGGGAAAAAATACACACCGATGATAACCAATGTTCATTCTGACCGGACAAAAAAAAG
>JBBQTL010000345.1:0-4100 GCA_038213285.1 Chitinophagales bacterium | reverse complement strand
AATGATATCTCAGAAATCAACAACATCATTATTACAAAAATTGATGGTGTGCCATTACTGGTAAAAAACGTAGCTACTGTTATAGAATCCGGCAAGCCGAAATTAGGAACCGTTGCCTGGGATAAAAAGCTTAACCAGATTGAAGGCATTATCGTAATGAGAAAAGGCGAAAACCCCAGCGACGTGCTGGAAAGGGTACATGCCAAAGTAGATGAACTAAATAAAAATGTGTTGCCCAAAGATGTAAAGATTGTACCCTTTTATGATCGAACTACCCTGATGGACTTTGCACAGGAAACCGTGATACACAACCTGATTGAAGGCATTGTGCTGGTAACGCTGATTGTGATGCTTTTTATGGCCGACTGGCGAACAACAATAACTGTAAGTATCATTATACCGTTGTCGCTGCTTTTTGCATTCATTTGCATGCGCATCAAGGGCATGAATGCCAACCTGCTTTCGATGGGTGCCATTGATTTTGGTATTATCATAGACGGGGCTGTGGTGATGGTAGAAGGCCTTTTTGTGGCGCTAGACCATAAGGCAAAAGAAGTGGGCATGGAAAAATTTAACAAGCTGGCCAAGCTAGGACTTTTTAAAACAAAGGGAGTAGAAATGGGTAAGTCCATTTTCTTTTCCAAAGTAATTATTCTTACCTGTCTGGTGCCAATTTTTGCTTTTCAAAAAGTAGAAGGAAAAATGTTTTCGCCGCTGGCTTATACCCTTGGCTTTGCATTGATTGGTGCACTCATTTTTACGCTTACCCTTGTACCTGCACTGTCTAGTGTATTGCTGCGAAAAAATGTGAAGGAGAAGCATAACCCTATTGTACTATTCTTTGAAAAAGGTATAGGTAAAATGCTGCAGCGTGTGTATAAATATCAAAAGCTAAGTGTGGCAATTGCGTTCATATTTATGGCGCTAAGCTTTGCCTCCTTTAAGTTTTTGGGCAGCGAGTTTCTACCACAACTCAACGAAGGCGCTCTATGGGTTACGGCTGAGCTGCCAAGAAGTGTATCGCTCAACGAGGCCGACAGCATTTCTGAAAAACTAAACCAGGTAATTTCAAATTTCCCGGAAGTAAATCATACCATTACCCAGGTGGGCCGCACCAACGACGGTACAGACCCAAAAGGCTTTTTCAATGTGCAGATTGCCGTGGATTTGTTTCCTGGCAAGGAATGGAAAAAGCAAAGAACGGTGGACGAACTAACCAACGAAATGGATAAACAATTAAGCCAGTACCCGGGAATTGTGTTCAACTATTCTCAACCCATCCGGGATAATGTGGCTGAGGCAGTGGCCGGTGTTCCTGCTGCGCTGGCAGTAAAAATATTTGGTTCCGATTTTAACGTGCTGGATAGCAGCGCTACCAAAGTAATGAAAATATTGAAGGGCATACAGGGTGTAGAAGACCTGGGTGTAATCCGCAACCTTGGCCAACCGGAGTTTCGCATAGAATTGAACCAACAAAAGATGGCGCTATATGGCGTAACCACCGGCGATGCCAATGCCACTATTGAAATGGCGATCGGTGGTAAAGCGGCTACACAGCTATATGAAGGCGAACGCAAATTCGACATCCGCATCCGCTACCAGCAAGACTTTAGAAAAACACAGGAGCAGATTGAAAACCTGATGCTGACCACCACCGGCGGACAAAAAATTCCACTGAAAGAAATTGCAACTATCAAAACGCTAACCGGTCCTGCATTTATATACCGGGATAATAACAGCCGGTATATTACAGTCAAATTTTCTGTAAGAGGAAGAGACCTTGGCGGCACGGTAGATGAAGCACAAAAAAAAGTAGCTGCTGCATTTACGCTGCCCGAGGGCTACAAAATAACCTGGAACGGTGAATTTGAAAATCAGCAACGGGCTTCAGCCACACTGGCAAGGGTGGTACCCATTTGCCTGCTGGTAATATTTTTAATTTTGTTCATAACATTTGGCAATGTAAAAGATGCCACGCTTACCATACTGAATGTACCCTTCGCATTAATTGGCGGCATACTGGCACTGCATGTTACCGGCATCAATTTCAGCATCAGTGCAGGCATCGGTTTTATTGCGCTGTTTGGAGTATGCATTCAAAACGGGGTGATTTTAATTTCGGTTTTCCGGAAAAATTTGGATGCTAAAATGCACCTGGATGATGCCATACGGGAAGGCGTAATTTCAAGAGTACGCCCGGTGGTAATGACAGCGCTGATGGCAATGATCGGATTGATGCCTGCAGCCATTTCCACCGGCATTGGCAGCGAAACACAGAAGCCATTGGCAGTGGTAGTAATTGGTGGATTGATTACTTCCACTATCCTTACTTTGCTGATACTCCCGGTAATTTATGCAATGGTTTTTAAACTAATGCACCACCGGGAAAACAGAAAATTACTACGAAAAGCAGGTATGGTAAGCAAATAAATAAGCAGCCAATCATATTAGCAATCACAAAAAAACGCCAACAAACATTCCGCTTGTTGGCGTTTTTTATGGCATGGGTTTTAGAAAAAAAATACGTTGGCTTAACTCAACGGCTTATAAAAAACAAATCAATTGTTTTTTGCACCGCTATCAATCCAGCAAACAATGGCATTTTTATCTGCTACAGGCAGCATTTGATTTTTAGGCATTCTGCCAGAAATGATGGAGCTTTTTATCTGCAAAGCTCCATCATGCAGTTCTTGATAATTAGCGAGTGATACATTGTTAATATCATCATGACAGCCCGGTGTATTGCAGTGCGTAGCCAACATCGGCTTAATTGTATTGATAAAACTGATATTCGGCTGGCAGGTGTCAGGAACGTCGCCGGCGGTAGACTTTTTACATCCTGCTCCGGATACAAGCAGAAAAATTAACATGCCCGGAAATAAAATTTTATACATGTATAAAATTATTTTATTTCTCTGGCGGGAATGCCATTTCATCATTACCAAATGGTTAATTTAAGGCCAGAAAAACAGCGCCTAAAAAAAGAGTCAGCTTCTGACGTAGAAGCCGACTCAATAGTATTGGATAGAGTTGATATTTCCGTAGGACAGTTCAGTTAAAAACTTCTGTTGATGGTAAAACCAAAAGCAAAATTCCCGTCTTTAATGACACTGTTATTTTTGGCCATTTGTTCGATATTGGACGACTCTGTGGTGCTGCCAATGTAAAACTGGAACAGGTGACCGCCTGTATTAATTTCCAAACCTACAGACAACAAATCGGGTTGGTAATTTAAAATAGTACCGTTTTTAGCAATGATGTTTTCATACATATTCAGTTGCCGGGCATATTCAAAAGTGAGGTTGAGGGTGCTGGTCATTTTATATTTACCACCCAGCCCCAATGAGAATACATCGTTGCTATTGTTGATACCATAAGGCACCACATTAAAATGTATCCAGGTTGGCATTAACTGCAGCGATACTTTATCAGAGAACTTGCGGGAAATCAGCAACTGGTGTAAGAAAGAAAACTTGTTGGCAGTAAGTTGAACACTTGCATCTTTTGCGGTATTAACATTTGCCAGTGAATAAAAAGCCACTGAAACCGGAATGTTTTTTAACCCAGTTTGCTGACGCAGTAATTTAAACTTTGTCCATGCTTCGTATCTGGATCCGCCGGCCATTGCTACGCCTACATTCAAAAAAGAAGTGGGTGAATAATCAAATGAAACATAGGTATGTGCCACACCAGAATTCAAACCAAAGAACTGGGCTAAATTTTGTGAGCCTCCATCTTTATTCCATAAATAACTAAAATGATGAGATACCATAAACTGCTTTACACCTTTGCCAACAATCTCGGTGGTTTGCATATTGATGAGCTTGGTAGCGTTAAAGGTTGCCCTGGTAAATTTTTGTTTAGGAGCTTGTTTAGCTTCTGCAACAGCGGAATCCTGCGCAATGGAATGGGCGAAAAAGCCAAGGCAGCAAACGAGCAGTGTTACTATTTTTTTCATACAATCTATTTTTATTTTTAATGATATACTTAATTTTTGTTGACTGAAATACTACCAGCTATTTCTTTTGGCCCTGTGCAACCCACTCGTTAAAAATCTTTACAGTGCATGAACTTAAACTCAATGCGCCACCTGGGTGACC
>JBBQTL010000344.1:0-4159 GCA_038213285.1 Chitinophagales bacterium | reverse complement strand
CAACATTTGACGTAGTGGCGTACGATTACGATGACACCAGCGGGGAAATCGGCAACAAAAGATTGGTCATTAAAATTGCACCTGAAGATGGCTTTCCTGATGGCATGACCATTGACAGTGAAGGTATGCTTTGGATTGCGCATTGGAATGGGTGGCAGGTAACAAGATGGAATCCCCTAAGCGGTAAAAAACTTTACCAGGTGAAATTGCCCGCAGCAAAGATAACATCCTGCACATTTGGTGGTGAAAACCTGGAAGATCTTTATATCACCTCGGCAAAAGTTGGACTAACAGTAGATGAGCTGGAAAATCAACCCAAGGCTGGTTGCCTTTTTGTTATTAAAAATTGTGGGTTTAGAGGGCTAGATGCTTTTGAATTTAATATATAAAAGATGCTTTTTTACAAACACACGGGAAATTAAAATAGGGAGTATTTAAAATTGGTACAATCGGGTATGTAATAAGTTTGTCAACCGTTTCTTTGTACCTCTACTGTACTGGGTTTAGGTTCCTTTTTTTTATCAAAAAATAGCATTTTTACCGCCACTACCAACATGAAAACAGCGAAACATTTCCTGATGGTATCCTGTGAAAGATTGATGGCAATTTTACTTCCTAAAAAACTGCCTGCTACAAATCCGATGGCCAGCAGCCCAACTATTTTTACATCAACATAGCCCTGCTGATAGTAGGTTAACACAGCCAGTATCCCCACGGGCAACAATATCAGGGCGAGCGAAGTACCCTGTGCCGAATGCTGTGACATGCTAAGGAAATAGACCAATGCCGGTACGATGATCAACCCTCCTCCAACACCTACCAATCCGCTCAACATACCGGCTGCAATACCAATGATGATCACAATTAATATTGTTTGCGTATCCATATTTTTTGGCTTATTTAAAATCATTTTCTTTCAGGATACTTTCTCTGGTAATATCCAATTGCATCATTGATAATTTCAAAGGCTGTTTGTTTATCCTGGAATTCATCAATCTCTACCACTTTATTTTCCAACATTTTGTAATTCTCAAAGTAATTTCACAGTACGTTAATAAAATGAACCGGTAAATCCTTCAGACTGGTAAAATGGTTTACCGTCGGGTCATTAGTTGCTATGGCGATAATTTTATCGTCTTTTTCGCCGTTATCAATCATCTGCATATTTCCAATTACGGTAGCTTGTACCAGGCACAGTGGCTGTATACTTTCGCTGCACATCACCAGTATATCCAGCGGATCACCGTCATGCCCCAGGGTTTGCGGTATAAAACCATAGTTGATAGGGTAATGGAAGGATGAATGGATTACCCTGTCCAGTATCAGTAACCCGGTCTCCTTATCAATCTCGTATTTGGCTCTTGATCCCTGCGGTATTTCGATGAGCGCATTTACAATTGCGGGTCTTTGATCTCCATAACTGGCGCCATGCCATGGGTGTAATACGTACATAAGTGGTTGAGTTTTTTTGGTTGAAAATTTTCCTTACCAGGATTGCTATTATTGTGTTATAAAATTGATCAGCCTGAATCCAGCCCAAACTGCCACTATCCCTAATAACAGGCTGGCTGCGATATATACTGCAAACATCCCAAATTTTCCGTTCTGAATTAATTGTAAATTTTCAAAGGAGAAAGCAGAAAACGTAGTAAATCCTCCACAGATGCCGGTAGCTAAAAATAGTTTCCAGTTAGCCGCAAATAATTCGCTCTTTAAACTGTAAGCCATTACCATACCGATGATAAAACTACCAACTACATTAATGAATAAAGTAGCCTGTGGAAACATTTTTTGGCCGATCAATAAACCAGTTCCGTACCGAAGCATACTGCCCAATGCACCACCTAAACCAATTAATAAAAAATTTCGGATCACTTGATAGGATTTACAGGTTTCCTGAAAAAGTGTATTTCAAATCCACCAGCCATTGCCCGTTTACCCTTACCATCTTTACTTTGTTACTTTTGTCTCTTTTAAACGAGTTGGAATAGTTGATGATGCTGACAGAATCGTTTACCGGGCTGATCTCGTTGATAATAATATCCGCACTTTTATAATTTTCCAATTCAGTCTTGCTTTTAGATTCATACTCTTTTTTAAAGAGGTCAAAATACTGCTTGTTTGTTTCTTCTTTTAAAACAAATGTTTCAGCATCTTTAAAATTATTCTCCAGGATATCTTTTATAAAAGCCCGTGCTACTTCTATATCTGTATTGGGCACGGTCTTTTTATTATTACAGGCTGATAACAGGCCAATTCCTACAACGACGCACAAGAATTTCAGTTTCATAGTTAAAGTTAAACATCTTAGCAATATCCGAAATAAAAAAAGCAATTAGTATTAACACAAGGCCTCTATCGGCTGGTGGATCAATTTTCCGCTGTGTATTGACCATTCACCATTCACCATGGGCCATTTACCATTGACCATTCACCCTCACCCTTCTAATTCGTTTTCGTATTGTCTTTTAATTTGTTCAATTCTTTCATTCCTTCATCCATTACCTTTTTTAATGAGTCCTTGCTTATTTTATTAAATTCTTTCATGCCTTCCTGCATCATTTTATTTAAAGAATCCTTATCAACTTTATTGAATTCTTTCATGCCTTCATTGAGGGCTCCTTTCAAACTATCAATATTTATTGATCTCATTGCATCTTCCATATCCTGCTGATTTCCGCCGGAGTTTTTCATTCCTGTCGACATCAACGATATTTTCCAAAGTCCTTCCTCCTTAACCAAACTGAACGGACGGGTTTCCGTTTTTCCTTCGTTCATAAATTCAACATTTACTGTTGCATTGTCACCGTCAATTTTCTCGTCCTTTATTTCAATTTTTGCATCTTTTGTCTTCTCCTTAAACTCCTTCGACATTTTATCCATCATGTTTTTTCCTCCTTCCGGATCGAGTTTGGAGAGAAAGCTTTGGCCGATATCCATCAGCGATGCATCTGATTTGGAAATATATTTTTTTATTTCAGCGAGGTCGCCGGTTTTGGCGGCTTCAATAAATGAAACAACTGTTTTTCTGGGTGAATCAGGGGAGATACTACTACAACTAAATAAAGCGATCATCAAACTTAAACAGGCGAGCATTCTTTTCATTAGTAATTTTTTTTTGAGATTATAATTATTTTTACAAATATATCTATTTAATCAAGCTATTACAATAAACCATTCATGTAGTATAATAAATATATATCGCAAAAAAGGCTTTACTGTTTCTAATATAATGAAACAATAAAGCCTTATCAATTACTTAATACTACAATGGAAATAAAGTTTACCTGCGTTCGCTGGTTGGATCAAATTCCTTGTCCTTATCGTAAGCCCTGATGATGGCTTTTACCAGTTTATGCCTAACCACATCTTCTTCATCCAGTTCAATATGCGCAATGCCTTCTACATTTTTTAAGATACGCAATGCCTTATCAATTCCGCTGCGCATATTTTTGGGAAGGTCAATTTGCGTAGGGTCACCGGTAATAATGGCCTTGGCATTAGCACCAATACGGGTAAGAAACATTTTTAACTGCCCGTCGTTGGTATTTTGCGCCTCATCCAAAATGATAAAAGCGTTGTCCAAAGTACGGCCTCTCATGTAAGCGAGGGGAGCAATTTCAATCGTCCGGGTGGTCATATAATATCCCAGCTTATCTGCGGGAATCATATCATCCAGGGCATCATACAAAGGACGTAAATAAGGATCAATTTTTTCTTTCAGATCACCTGGTAAAAATCCCAGGTTTTCACCAGCTTCTACGGCCGGCCTTGTTAAAATAATTTTCTTTACCGTTTTAGCTTTTAATGCCCTTACCGCCAAAGCCACAGCAGTGTAAGTTTTACCGGTACCAGCCGGCCCGATAGCAAAGACAATGTCATTTTTATCAACTGCGGTGACCATGCGTTTCTGGTTGGCGGTACGTGCCCTTACCGTTTTGCCATTGGGGCCAAATACCAACACATCGTTTGGATTCCGATCAACAAAATTATCAACCACCTGCTGATCATCTCCACCTAAAATCTGTTCAAAATAATTTTCACTCATGTGACCATTGCGTTCAATGTATTGAACGATGAGATTGATTTTTTCCTTGGCATCTACAATCTGTTCGGGCGCCCCGCTCAGTTTTACTTGTGTGCCTCGGCTAAGAATTTT
>JBBQTL010000343.1:0-4186 GCA_038213285.1 Chitinophagales bacterium | reverse complement strand
GTAAACGACCTGTTTTCATCCGCATCCCTTCCACCTGCAGCATGAATAAAATTTTTCATCCACGCTTTATCGGCAACCGTTTGCGAGGTAGATGCCTGCGCTGCTTCATACTGTTTTAATTTATCGAGATAAACCCTTATTTCTGTGCCATTGATGACGGATAAACGGCCAACAGGTACTACCGGCACCACCTGCCCGGGTTCACTCACCAGTAAAATATCTGATGCAGGCCAACCAAATGTTTGCACCAAATCCAGCTTTTCAATATTGGGGTTACTTTCATTGGCCTTAAAATCCACAGAGGTAACTCCCCTGCCCATAAGCAAAACATATTTTAATGGCTGGCTGAATTGTTTGTTGGCAGAAAGCACAAAATCCCGTATGGCGGCTGGGTGCTTTTTAATCCCAAAGGCAAACTGGTCCGTTAACTCATCGATGGAAATTATTTTTGCATTAAATCCGCCACCCGTGGCACTTGCCCTGTAGGCCCGGTACTGGTCTACATAATTACTACCATTTCCGTCATTATATAACACAGGGTTGCTGATAATCAGGTAATCACCCTGGTTAGCTACCACATTATAATTGATAAAGTTCCTGGGAGTAAATGTATTAACCGTGGTGATATTATTCAGTTCCTCATTAACCAACCAAAATTTCCGAACCGGGCCGGAGGACGGTGGTAAAGCAAATCTTACTTTGCCCGCTACCCCAATATCGCCGGCATATCTTCTTCCATCATTGATGCTATATAACACAGGCGGTACGCCACCGGTATCGAAATTATCTATTTCAAGGAAATTGCCTGCTGCCGATGCTTTCAATTCAAAATAAAAATTCTTTTGATTATTAAAATTGAATTTGGCCGGGTAGGTAATTGCCACCGTGCCTACTACAAGACGATCATTTGCATTGGAGGAGGCATTTTTTATGCCGACTAACAGGTTATCCGGATTTTGTAGTGAGCCCAATGGTAAATTATCCACCTGCTTTTTTACGATGGTAAAATAGTTCATTGCGGTATCCATCACCTGCTGATTATAAAATAACACCTGTATATTCCTGGTAAATAATGCATTTCCAAAAGCCGCAACATACAGGGATACGCTATTGGCGGGTCCGGCCGTGTACACATTTAACCCGGTAAAAGTATGGTATAACGGGCCCGCCGTTCCAACATCACCGGAAGTCCAGCCCTCCCCTAAATCATAAGAGGAAGAATACACATATTCACCTACTATATTGGCAAAGCCGCGGTTATACACCTGCTTGTAAGGATTTTCAACCCTGCGCATAAAATAAGGGTCAGGAGGAAGTACGTTTCCGCTCACGTTGTTTACGGTGTTGCTGAAACGAAGATTTGCGGTTGTGGCATTTACCGTTAAAAAATAAGAAGCAGTATCTGTATGCAAACTAAAACTATCACATAGCTGCCCATCCGTAATCCGGTATAAAGGTTTGTCAGCAATCCCATCATTCATTTTACCAAGAAATTCAATATAATCATTTGTGCCCATTGGGCCGGTTGCAACGGAGGTAAACAATCTTACCTGTTCCCCGTTTCTCCATAACTGAAATTGTTCAGCAGGAGTTGCCCCCAGCCCAACAGTAGATAATGTTGCCTGGCTAATCCGGTACAAACCAGTTTTACCCAACTTGAATTTATAGTAGGTTTTACTGTAATCAATCCAGCTATTGTTATACTGTGCGGTGCCTGCGAGCGTACACAGTATAAAAAACGGGAGTAATATTTTTTTCATTGCGCTATATGATTGTGCATTCATAATGGTAAAGCTTATTCTGTTTCTCTTTTCACTAAATTAAACCGAAGGGAAAATATATGGGTGTACAAAGGATTGGATTGATTGGCCAGGTTGGTGAATGCATAGTCGATCATTACGTTCTTTATTTTAACACCTGCACCAAGACTGGGCTGGTAAATCCACACTTTTTTTAAATTCATTGTATCGCCATCTGCCAAAGCCTTTTGAAAATTGGTAATGCCTGCCCTTACAAAAAATACATCTTTAATTGCTGCTTCCAATCCAAGGCTGGGGTCTATACTTACTGCCTTGCTGCTGATGACCGTATTGCGTTTGCCATCAAAAGTTACATTCATATTGGCTTCTGCCAGCAGCCGGAATGAACTGCTGAAATTAAAATCGTATCCACCGCCAATTACAATACGGGGGGCAGTTAACTCAGTGGATTTTACAGGAATTTCGTTATTGGTGAGGTATAGTACTTCTTTTTCTCTTTCGGTAAATTTAAAGGACCAGGCGTTGAAAGTGGTGGTTAAATCCCTGGCCACAATACCGGCATGCCAGTTAGTGCCATGCATTTGCAAACCTGCATCAATACCAAAACCCCAGGCGCTGGCAAACTTGCCCACTTTGCGGTGAATTATTTTAGCGTTCACGCCAAAACTGATTTTTTTCTTTTCCGTTTCCCTCAGGTTTTGGGCAAATGAAAATAAAAATGCATAATCCGCAGATGAAAAAGTTTGGATATTGTTGTAGTTGATACTGCCATCCGGTTCTACCAGGAACAAGGTATTGGGGATATCATCTACTGCAAATCGAAGCAACGATAAACCAATGGTTCTTTTATTTTCCTGGATAGGTATAGCGACGGAGCCGTAATCATATTTACCGATACCGGCAAAATACTCGGCATGCATTAAATTGATATTTGGATGATCTTTTACACCCGTAAGCCCGGCAGGATTCCAGTAACCTGCAGTGGCATCATTTACAGAAGCCACCTGGGCACTACCCATTGCAAGTCCCCTGGCACCGGCCCCAATATTCAGGAACTCATTGGAATACTTTCTGAATTGTGCATAGGAAATGGCAGGCAGTATAGTGATCATCAATACAAAAGCAGAAAGTTTACAGCGCATAAATTTGTTTTCCGGTTGTGATTATTGCAATTTCAGGATAAACTACAAGATAAAACGATGAATCCCTCAGTAAATTGTTCTTTAGGTAAAACTGGCAATGGCACAAATTTAATGAATATCGCATTTAAAAAGGTGCCTGTTTTTATGCATCAGCAAGATGGCATATACAAGACAGCACAGACAGGGAAAGGCTGCATGTACTTTAAAGAGCACACATTTTCCTTTTTCTTAAACAGGTTGAATTAACCTGCTCCATTCCGGCAAGCGGTTTTAGCGGGGATTTCCGAAAAACTTTTCCGGCCCGATGGCTTTATTGTAAATAAATTACCACAGTTTCAACTGCGTAAACCAGGACGCAACTTTTATTCACCCGACTTTTGAATTTAGCCGATATATTCATATTAAAAATCGTTCCATTGCTTTTAAACCACCAAATTCACGGGAAGACTGTTTAATTGCTTCATAGTTATTTTTGTCAGATTTTCTGCCCACATTTGCATAAGCTTTACAAAAAGGTAACAAATAAAGTATGAAAAATTTGATTGAAGAATTGAAATGGAGGGGAATGGTGCAGGATATAATGCCCGGAACCGAAGAACAGTTGAACAAAGAAATGACCACCGGCTATATTGGTTTTGACCCCACCGCCGACAGCCTGCATATTGGCAACCTGGTACCCATCATTTTATTGATCCATTTACAAAAATGCGGGCATAAGCCGATTGCACTGGTAGGAGGCGCTACCGGTATGGTTGGCGACCCAAGTGGAAAAAGTGAAGAAAGGAATCTTTTAAGTGAAGATGTACTGAACCATAATGTGGCCAAAGTAAAAGCGCAGTTGGAAAAATTTTTGAATTTTGATACCGGCATTCTGAATGCGGCTGAAATGGTAAACAACTACGACTGGTTTAAAAATATCAGCTTTCTGGATTTTATAAGGGATGCCGGCAAACATATTACTGTTAATTACATGATGGCCAAAGACAGTGTAAAAAAAAGGTTGGAAAGTGAAGTAGGAATGAGTTTTACAGAATTTACTTATCAGCTGGTACAAGGCTACGATTTTTACTGGTTGCACAAAAACAAGCAGTGTAAACTGCAAATGGGTGGCAGCGACCAATGGGGCAATATTGTAACGGGTACAGAACTGATAAGAAGAAAAGCCGGCGGGGAAGCATTTGCTTTTACATGTCCTTTAATTACAAAAGCTGATGGCGGCAAGTTTGGAAAAACAGAGAAAGGCAATATATGGATCGATGCATCTAAAACATCTGCTTACCAATT
>JBBQTL010000342.1:0-4193 GCA_038213285.1 Chitinophagales bacterium | reverse complement strand
AAACTCGGGAAGGTTTTTGGTTAGCTCCCTGGTAGTATAATACAATTTCATCCGCATATTTGCCCTGTGCGCATTCGCAACAAGGTCAGTTAACGCTTTGCGGTTCGCATCCAGGTAAGGATAATTAATAAAGGGATAGATATCTTCTGCATGGTGAATTATGATGGCATTTGCTTCTGCCGCTTTTGCATTCCCAATTTTTACAGCGGTATTAGCACCAGCATGATAATAGCGATCCTCAAATTTTATATCCTTATCAATTAGCTTAAAGGGTGTGATCAATAGTTCAAAATCATAGTTTAGTACGGCTCCTTTTTTTAGTTCCCTTTTTCCTGAAAAGGCCTGTATTTCAACTACATTATTTTTATCTGCTATGCTCACTCCTCCTTTTCCATTGTTTTCCCATGATGGGGGCATTTGAAGCGGGCCGAATTTATAATAAATACTTATCAATGGTCTTTTATAATTTTCTGCTTTCCATTTTATTCTAAGCCCTCCGTTTACTGCTCCAATCCATAATATGTCCTGGTTATTTTTTACATCCCATTTCCATTTCCAACCCGGAGTGCGCAATCCCCCCTCTTGCCCAAGCCCCATCATGTATTCGGCCTTTTCCTTAAAAACCGGTATTTCGAGCCGGATGTCTTTAACTTTTAATGGTGATTTTGCGATTAGTTTTAAACGATAATCCACGAAGCCATCAAACTCCATTTGCCCGGTACATTCAAGATCACAGACATCCGAAGTATTGATAACCTTCCAGACAACTTTAGCAGCTGTCTGCTCCATGATATTCAACCTGCCCGGAACAAGCCGTATATTGCTACCATTTTCTGTTTCAATAATAAACCGGAAAGGATGGGCTACAATCGGTTCACCCCTTTTAACAAGCGACTGGTTGGAAGCATCAAAATAACTGGCAATATAGGCTGGCAGCCCACTCGCTGCAATATCCAAAGTGCGTCCTAAAATGCTCACCTTATTTTCCTTCACCTTAACAGGAAGATAACCTTTGGTAATATCTTCGTTTATCCCAACAGTAGAATTGAGCCAGTTAATCCGTGACAAGCGGGCTCCATCATTATATCCCATATTGGGAACAGGCTCACCGCCTATTTTTAGTTGAATTGGTATCTCCCGTATTTCTCCATGCACCGCTACTGAAACTGAACCAGCATAATTTCCAACTTTGATACCTTTCAAATCGATACCAATCCAAAGGGCCTGAATTCGGCCGGCAGCTACATTAATCATCTTTGAAAATGGTCTGCCTTTAAAATCAATGCCATCCTTATTAAAACAGGTTATTCGATTACCCGGTATCAAGTTCCCGTTCTTCTCCCTCAAACCCGTAAATTTTAACTTCACATCTGCAGCATCCTGTTTCAATGCCCAAACACCCAGCTGATACACAAAGAATTCTCCCGGTTGTGCATTGAGTATAAAGTTTTTAGGATAAATGGCTTCCGTAAATTTCCTTTCCTGAATGGAATCAAACCATTGAATCGGGTTTTACCTTATTTCAGGGAACACTAAAAAAGATTGATTGTTTAGTAAATGACCGTATTGGTCAAGGGCAGCAATTGTGGAAATATTTTTTCCGGGTTCATTTGCAAAAACCGCCGAACAAAAGGAAATAAAAACGAAGAGATTGATTTTCAAAAATTTCATGCTACTTTTTTTTTGACATTATTAAAGCTATTTCCATCATTTTATAATCCCGCAATTAAAGGCCCAATGAAATTCTTAAAAATGTTGGATACGATTTATTCTGTATTGAGCCGACTGGTTTTATCTTCAAAATTAGTTGAAGTTAAAATTGATAAAATCAAGGGTAACAAGTTTTCTCTGCTATTAAATTTAAATGTTAAAGTGTTACTTCATTGTCAATAATTGCAGAACCTTGATTCCAAGATTATTTCATCCTTTGTAGAAACATCCAATTGACTGCAAGTCACTACAGGCAACATTGCTGTCATTGTAGGCAATTATCCTATACATGTTCCAAAAAAATCCTGACCTTATTTACTATATTTAAATTCTATATGTCGAAATCATCCTTTTCAGAAAAGTTAAAAACAGCCCCAAAAGCATCATTTGAGGTATTGGATATTATGAAGCGTAAAAGAATGGGAGGTGCAAAAACGCTGTATATTCCTTCAGTTGAAGACGTGGCTCAAGTAATAAAAGCAATACCAAAGGGTGGTACTAAAACGATTGATGAGTTGCGCAGTCAATTGGCTAACATTGCTAATGCAGATACTGCCTGCCCGGCTAAAACGATTAAATATTGGAAGTGGATGGCCAATTTAAATCAAGAAACTTTGGAACAAAACTCCCAATACAATATCCCATGGTGGCGTGTGCTTAAAGAAGGTAAGGCCAGCAGACATATGCCTGGCGGAACGATTAATCAAATCGCAATTCTAAAATCTGCAGGATTTACTTTCGGATAATTTATCTTCAAATTTGTTTCAACAGCAACGTACCGTTCAGAAAAAGAACGGTATTTTTTGTGTAACATTTTAATTATACCGGAGAATTATGAAAAATAATTATAATTGCAAAATGAAAAAGCAGCTGCTAACAATTCAGTAGAACTCAAATCAAACTATATAGTTTATGGAAATTAAAAAACTTCAAAAAAAATCTGAATTTAACCAGAACAAGAAGTTGATCGAAAGACTTGCATGTTTCGAAAAATTGATAAATGAATTAGAAAAAAAGAATCTGCCGGCAGAAATTGTAAATTCAATTAACCAGACATTGAGGAGATTAACTCGTTTTCAGGATCGGGTAGTAACTTGCTGACGCAGCTTAAAAAAAAGCAATCCAACATTTTAAAACTCCTTGAAAAGGAACTCAAACTGGTAACAAAAAATCATTATCGCAATATGTGGCTTGCACTTGGCATGTCAGCCTTTGGAATACCAATAGGAGTAGCAATTGGATTAAGTGTAGGCAATCCTGGATTATTGGCGACAGGACTGCCAATAGGAATGGGTATTGGAATGGCTGTCGGAGCTTCAATGGACAAGAAAGCAAAAGAGACAGGTAAACAACTGGATGTAGAAATAAAATACTAAGCCCTTTTATAAGTCATGAACGCTAAAGCAATAAAAATCACAACTATTCTTCAATTCCCACAGTAGTATTTGGTATAATGGCTTTATCAATTGCTTAAACATTAAAAAAAAGCTAAACTTAATTATAGACAAATACCTTTTGTAATCTTAGTTATTCTTATGTTATTAAGTAAGCAACATGCGAGTTCATTTGAATGGTAATAACCATTTGCTAATATGCGTTACCCCAAATAATTCACCCGCTTGTTGACAGGTAAAGTTTATATTTGATAACAACGAACTACCTGTTTAATTAACTAACTAAGCGTGTATGAATAAAACCGGGCCAATAATAATAATAGAAGATGACAGTGGTGACCAGGAACTCTTAAAAATAGTTTTTGAAGAATTGAAATTTATAAATGAAATAATATTTTTTAAGGATGGCGAAAAAGCGCTCGGATATTTAACAATTTCAGCAATTGAACCCTTTCTTATTCTCTCTGACATTAACATGCCTAAACTAAATGGGTTGGAACTAAGAGAAAAAATTCATACAAATGAAGACCTAAGATTAAAATGCATTCCTTACCTATTCTTTTCAACAAGTGCTGAACAAAAGCATGTTGTAGACGCATATTCAAAGTCAGTACAGGGATTTTTTATCAAACCTTATTCTTTTGAAGAATTAAAACGCACAATTAAAATAATAATAGAATATTGGCAGGAATGCGTATCTCCAAATTATATTAAATGAGTGAATGAATAGGTAAATTGCACATTTTCCTCCTTCAAATTTTCGAACTGCACATTACGTGTGGGTTTCCGTGTATAGATTGGAAGTAAATCCGGTGTAATGTTTTTGGTGAGTCGGGGAGAATAATATGTAGACTGTAAATGGCATCTGTGGAATTAAAAAAGCTCCTTTCTGGGGAGCCTTTTTGTATCGGGGAGCGGACTTGAACCGCCGTCCGCCGCGGCGGATATGAATCCGATGCGCTAACCAACTGAGCTACCCCCGGAAAAAATTGTTGTAACTTTTTTGCAACGCATATCAAACACTTTATTCAGTGAGCAAGTGTTTTTATAAAGTCTCTGCCTGAGCCGGTTTTTAGCCATTTCTCAAAT
>JBBQTL010000341.1:0-4220 GCA_038213285.1 Chitinophagales bacterium | reverse complement strand
ATACAGGAAAACGGGGAGATTTGGTATGAAGAGATTAAGGCAAATTAAGGAACCCAATATGCAAAAGCCGGTGAATTTTACATCACCGGCTTTTCTATTTAAAGAAAATTTTTTAAAAAATGTTTATAAGATCGCATCCCGGCAGTTATTTAGAGAATTGATTTATTATTCCTTTTGCATTACTTACATAATGCCCCCCAAATAGAACAGCATGAACCAATAATGGGTAGAGTTGTGTGAACGGAAGCCGCTGCTGCCAGCCTTTATCCAGAGGAAAGGTTTCATTGTACGCTTCATAAAATGTGCGGTCAAATCCACCAAATAACCTGGTCATGCCAATATCCATTTCTCTATGTCCAAAATAAACTGCAGGATCAAAAATAGCCACTGCTCCACCCTTTGCAATCATAAAATTTCCACCCCATAAATCGCCATGCAGTAATGCCGGTGGTTCGGATGGAAAAAGTGTTGGTATCCTTTTGCAAAACAATTCTATGTTCCTTGTATCCTCTATGGAGAAACTACCTGCATCAAAGAGAATTTTCACCAACGGCATTACCCTGCATTCTGCGTAAAATGAATGCCAAGTGGGATGTGAAGGATTATATTGCACCAGGCTTCCGATAAAATTATCTTCGGTGAACCCAAAAAATGGTTGTGGTTGTTTGTGCAGCATCGCCAATCCACTACCAAAATGTAACCAGCAATCTTTTCCGGCCTGCCCTTTTTCAATCCACTCCAGCAACAGGTATTGCCTGGTTTGCACATTACCACATTGAATCACTTTGGGTATTGTAAAAGTAGAATATTCACGAAGCGTATTTAATCCATTCATTTCCTTTTCAAACATTAGCGGAAATCGGTTCGCATCATTTACTTTCAGAAAGTACTTTTTCTCATCCCCATATAGACAATACGCTTCGTTGATATCGCCCCCATGAACCGGTTGGCAACTGGTAATAATAATGTCGGCATCATTAAAAATTTGGTTCAAACCCATCGGCCTGTTATTGAAAATATTTCTTAATAATGTTAACAATGATGGTTACCAATACGCTTAACAGAATCATGGTAACCACCGGAAAGTAGAAGTGAAAATTCTCCTTTTCAATGCTGATATCTCCTGGTAAACGGCCAATCCAGTGCAGTTTATCATGAAAGAAATAAATAATTATTCCAGCCAACACAATGAGTATACCAATCAGAATGATCCATTTGCCCGTTTCGTTGTTCATGGTACAAAAATATATCAGAATTGAAAGAGGGCTAAATGTTTTATTATTCCATTGCGAACCTGTATCTGACTGTTCAGGGTAGGGATTATAACTATTTAAAAAAACAGCAAAAATATTTGCGTAACCAAATGTTTACTTAAAAAAAGAAAAGATATGCGAAGAGATGTTTTCCAGGCAATTGCCGATACGGTGCGAAGATCCATTATTGAGCTCATCGCAAAGGCACCCAAAACCTGAATTCGGTGGCTGAAAATTTTGATATCAGCAGGCCGGCGATATCCAAACATATCCGGATATAAACAGAATGAGGGTTGATCACAATCAAACAACAGGGCCGTGAAAGATATTGCCAGCCACACTTTGAAAAACTGAGGGAAGTGGCAGATTGGGCGGAACAGTACCAGGCATTCTGGTCAAAGAAACCTGGTGCATTGGAAAACTTCCTGGCAAAGGAACAAAGCAAAAAGAAAGCAAGTCTTAAACAATCTAGAAAATAAATTATGAACCAGGAACCGATCGTATTGGAACGTAGTTTCCATGCGCCTGCTGATAAAGTGTGGCAGGCTTTGACTATTAAGAATAAAATGAAGGAATGGTATTTTGATATTGACAATTTTAAGTCCGACCTGGCATAGGAATTTCAATTTTATGGAGAAACAGATAGTAAAAAAAGCTACCTGCATCTTTGTAAGATAACAGAATTAATACCAGGCGAAAAGCTGACCTATAGCTGACGTTATGAGGGATACCCCGGAGAGTCGTTTGTAACTTTTGAATTATTTGATGAAGGTGACAGCACGAGGCTAAAGCTAACTCATCGTGGACTGGAAAGCGTTCCTGCTACCAACCCTGACATGGATAAGAAAAATTTTGATTTGGCTTGGAACCAGATCATCGGTACAAACCTTACAAAATATGTTGCGAAATAAATACAATAGTTATTTTAAATTTATTTTTAATAACAAAACAAAAAGCTTTTGCCATTACCGGACAAAAGCTTTTTTATTCAATAAATCAAGAATATTAAAGGAGGCAAACGTCATCATAATTATTGGATGATTCATTATTGACCATCCGATAGCTATCGGATTACCATTCACCTTTTATTGCATATCTGCTGCAACGGTAATCTTTGGTTCTTTTGCTATTTTTCCGGCTCCTATCTGGGGCCCGTCTACGCTATAGTCTTCCAGTTTAATTGAAAACTCAGCGTTTACTGAAACCACTTTGCCGTTCACTACAATTTTACCGGTTGTTTTTACCTGTTTTGTAACACCATGAATGGTAAGATCTCCTGCTACTTCTGCATCATAAGTACCGTCCTTACTGAAATTAACTGCAGTAGGATTGGTAATATTTCCACTAAATGTAGCGGTAGGAAATTTCTCGGAATCCAGCCACTTGGGGCCATTAAAGTGTTCCTGAATTCTTGGATTTCCGAAAGTGAAATTTTTCATGATCACTTCAAAGGCCAGTGTTCCTTTTTTTGGATCTATCGCTGCTATCACGGTTTTATTTTCAGCCTTGGGTAGTTGATCGAGGCTGGTGGTAGCATCAAAATTTATAGAACCGGAAGTGGTTGTTTTCTTTTGGGCAAACATTGCACCAGTTGCTGCTACCAGAGCAATGAACAGAATTGTTTTTTTCATTTTGTAGTTGTTTTATTTTTTATTTATTGAGTGCACATCTTTTAAAAGTAATATATTCTGTTTCCAGTATCCTGCTGTAAGCACCCCCGCTGCAACTCCCTTTAATTGACACCTTATCCCCTTCCTTAATTTTTTTAGCTTCCTCCCGATGTTGTTGCTGAAAAGCGAAAATCACATAAGCCCCGGAAGTAGTGTCAACCATTTTTATATTTACCGTTGTATCTGCCGCCTCTATTTCAGAAACCATGCCATTTACAACGATCATCTTTTCAGCATATTTTTTATTCGCCAGGCTGTCATTTTTCTCAAACTCATGAATCAAATCCAACGCATTAATGGTAAAATCAGTTTTCGTTTCGCTTGTGTCAGAAAATTTTTCACTAAAAATGTACCAGGTAGCCGCTGCACCCAACAAGCCTATCACTAAAATACCATACAGGATTTTTTTGAACCAGGGATTCATTTTTCGTCTTACAGTACCCATTTTTTGTAGCTTATTTATCGGGGTAAAAATAGTGCATTAAAGGATATTTGCACGTTTAAACATTGAGATTTAAGAATTTAAGAATACTTTGGCATTCCAAAGTTTTAAGGGTATTACCATTCCCTAACTTTATTGGGCATAAAGAAAATCTTTACCGGCCTGGGTACGGGACAGCACTTTGAATACTGGGGTTTTAGCAGCGGCAAGGTGATTGAAAAAGATTGTGGTGATGAAATAGTATTGGAGGATGGATTTGTTGTAAATGTCACACCGGCAAGGCATTTCTCCGGGCGCACCTTTAAGCGGAACACAACCCTTCGGATATCGTTTGTAATCCATGCCTCAAACGATCTGAAGGCAAATACCTGATGCCGGTTCATCGGGGAATCACGCCTGGGATGATCCAATACTACAAGTTTCAGAATTTGGAAAAATGATCGACCGCTGGCGTTGGTAACTCCCATGATAGTGGAAGCAGTCAATCTGAAAACGCTGAACAGCTTCGAAGAATGGCGGCGGCAATTAAATTAATCCACGCCATGGCCTTTATTTCATTGCTGTATAAAGTCTTCCCGCATGGGTGAAAACATATCTATCAATACACCGGGTTCCAAACACAGCACTCCATGTAATGCATTGGGCGGTACATAAAATGAACTTCCCGCTGTCAACAGTTTTTTCTCATTATTAATAGTTACCTCAAAAACTCCCCGTTCAATATAACTTATTTGTGTATGAAAATGCTGATGTAGCGCTCCAATTGCCCCTTTTTCAAATGTTACTTTTATCAGCATTAGCTTTTCGTCATAAGCAATAATTTGTCTGCTTACACCCCCGCCCATATCTTCCGCC
>JBBQTL010000340.1:0-4255 GCA_038213285.1 Chitinophagales bacterium | reverse complement strand
TAGGAGTAAATCTCACTCCATAATTTTCAATGTCGCTTAACAAGGTTTGTGCCCTTGTGTGAAAGTCGGGAAACCTTGAAAACTTTTCACGGTTCAGCACCTCAACATATTCAGCAAAAAGCTCGTCAGAAATGCAAAGTTCAAGGTTGAGGTCAGCAAAGACACGGTCAACGATGAAGTAAGGATAACTTCTCTGAATGTTTGCTGAAACAAGTACGTTAGTGTCAAGAATGAGCCGCATTTTTATTCCTTACGGCTTTTACTTCTTCGGAAATTTCGTTCATAGTCATACTGGAAAGCCCGTAACGTTCGGCAAGTTCCACCGTCTTGGCTAAGTTTTGTCGGCTAAGTTCACGGCTTACCATGTCTACAAAGTCAGAAAAAGAAAGCCGGTCGGCTTTAAGTCCGAATTTCTGATACTCAAGATCTGAAATGTCAATGCTAATTGTTCGCATACCAAATGTTTTTCAGTCCGAAGTTACAATTTTTCGTCTGTTTAAATCAGTCACACCGCATGACGCACAACGAGCGGGGCTTTGTGCTGGGCTGGACGTACTCCGTAGCTAAGCGCATTGCTGCTCTTTCCCCCCTAAGAACCGAACATGATAGTTTCCCATCATCCGGCTCAATCCCGTTATCTTCCTTTTTTATAAATCCGTCTAAATGTTCGTTTCGATTTGGCGCTAAAAACCTTAGGCTTCGCCTACCCAACTCACAATGATTGAATAGGCAGGCCGCAGGCATAAAAAAAGCAATGCTGTACAGTTAAACATTGTAACCGGTTAAAGGAAAAAGCATCATTTGCAGCCACCATAAGCAATGGCGCCGGATTTTTGTGACGTTTTCGGGAGTTAAAAAACTTAACTAAAAAACATTGCAAAATCAAAATCTAATGTAATGTGTAATATTTCTATTTAAAAGCTTTTTGGATTTTATTTTTAAAAGTTTCCTTCAAAATCCAACTTCAGGTTGAAATCTCAGGGCAAACGATGATTAAACAATATGACTGGAAATTTTGAGCGTTTATAATTTTTTGATAATCAAATGAATATTATTTGTTTTCTATTTTCTTGACATTTATCAACCATATTTGATAAAAGGTTTTCGTAAATTCAATTTTTATTCAACAGGCTGTCTCAGACGAAATATTAATCCTTGATTCTTAAAGACCTGGCAATGGAAAAACTACTCCAATATTTTCAATCCATTTACCCGATGTCCCCCGGGCTTCAAGCTTTCCTTTTTGAAAAAATTGTGTCAAAAGAAATTTCGCGAAAAGATTTTTTGCTTAAGGAAGGCGGAGTAGCGAATCATATATACTTTATTGAAAGTGGGTTGTTGAGGTGTTTTTATATGAAAGGACCGACTGAGGTATCCTGTTGGTTTATGAAAGAAGGTGATTTGTGTGTATCAATCGAAAGCTTTTTCAGACAAAAGAAGAGCTACGAGAATATTCAGGCAGTTGAAGATAGCAGCGTATTATTTATGAGTTACCAGGATGTTCAATTGATGTATCGAAATTATCCTGAAGCAAATTTTATAGGCAGGGTATTAACCGAACATTATTATACATTGAGCGAGCAAAGGCTGTATGCGCTTCGGCTGCAAAAATCACGGGATCGTTATGCCTACCTAATGGAAAATTTTCCCGAATTGATCCAAAGGGTTCCTTCAAAATACCTCGCTTCTTATTTGAGTATTTCGGAGGAAACATTAAGCCGAAACCGAAGCAGGCGTCTAATTAATTGACTTTTGTCAATTTAACTGAACATGTTAGTGGCTTATTTTTACAAAGACAAAAACAGATATACTGAAAGCCTGAAAAAGTTGTTCATTGCTGCAATTTGAAAACACAGTACAAGTGTGCGACGCAACGATGAATCATAGGTTCACCAAAGCCAGGCTCAAAAAAAAAGACTTCACATTCATATGCGGGGTGAAGTATTTATATGAAACGACTCCTGTTTACATTAATAATTTGTATGGCATTGGTTTGTTGTAAAAAAGAGATAGCGCCTGACGAAAAGCGTTTTGATCTTGTAGAAAATATTAGCAGTTTCCTAATTGATAGTTTATCAATTAGAGACAGGCAGAACCTGGAGATGGGCAGAATGAGATTGGGCACAATACAAATTGGAACGGTTCGATATGTGAGAATTCCCCTTAAAAGCATGGATGCGTTCTCGGAGTTTGTTTATCTGGAATTAGAGGGCGATTCTTCTTTTAAGAGTTCGAAAATATTCACCATTTATAAAACGCAATTAACACATAAGGGGTCTGATGTTCTTTTTAATGGTTCCATTACAATTTCGGCTCTCAATCGTAAGACGATCATTCAATCTGGTATTGTAGATGGATATATAGAAGCGTTTTACCCAATTTCAAATACAATTCAATCGCATCGCCAAAATTCGTTTCCTGATCCTAATAGGCAGCAAGTAATCGTGTCTGGCGACGCATTGCAAATTTTAAATTTATCGGCATGGTTTAATATATGGGGAACAGGAGGAGGGGCAGATGGTCAGGGGACTTATGCATCGTTACAGATACCGCAGGGTTATGATAGTGGTGGTGGCGCAGCAGACGTAAAGCCAGATAATACCATTGTTGTTGATTTTGAGCCTCCCGCTGAAAACCTTGAATCCATTGACATTTTGAAGTATCTAAAATGCTTTGAATCTATCCCTGATGATGGAGCAACTTGCTCTATTGAAATATTGACTGACATACCGGTAGATGATAATCCTAATAAATTATTTAGCTGGGAGAATGGATCTCCGGGGCACGCATTCCTTCAAATTAAGAAAACAAATGGAAATAAAACCATTCAGCAAAATATTGGCTTCTACCCTGTATCAGGATGGAAAACATTATTAACGTCGGCACCTGTTAAAGGAAAATTTGTGGATAACGGCAGTCATGAGTTTAATGCCGGATTTATTGAAAATATTTCTCCGAAAGAATTGAGCAGCGCCTTATCCCACATAAATTACCTGGCGAAGTTTATTAGGTACGACATAGACGAGTTTAATTGTACTGATTTTGCGCTCGAAGTATTCAACCACGTTCGAATTAGTAATCCGCTTGAAATACCAAAGTATGATCTTCCAGGCGGTACGGCCCCCTTAGGTTCCAGCACGCCTCAAGGCGTATATAACAAGCTAAAAAGTATGAAGCAATCCGGAGTGGAAGGTGGCAATATTAATATCCCGGGCGTTAAAGGCTGGGTTTCCGATAGTCATGGACCTTGCAAATAAAAAAAATCTAAAATGAGACCTTTTAAAATACTTTCTCACCCATTTGTATTGATTATGAGTTTTTTTATGATCTTGATTAGTGGTCAGCATGTTGGGGGATTTTATTTAATGTACATCATGCTGGCTTTGCCGCATGGAGGTGTGCATGCTGTATCAGCCTTATTGGGAACGATTTTATTGTTTTTTGCTTATTATAAGTTCAAGCGATTGAAGCGGTATAGAATTGAAAATATATTAAATTTGATAGCTCTATCCCTGTTGCTCATATCAATCACATATTTTTTTAAAAATGACAAAGCGGGCTATAATGAGCAAACCTTTACTCAACCTATCCCATTGTTTTCCCTTATAATTTTTGGAGTACTTGTGATATTTTTCTTAATAGATAATCTGTCTGATAATAGGGTATTGCGCCGATCATCTGAAAGGTCTGAATAAGAACCAATACCGTCCTGTTATAAAGTGTGTTATTGTTTTTGTGAAGTTTGTAAATGTGATGTATGATAAACAATATTAGCTGGGCAGACTATTGTCTTGCCTTAGGAACTTTTCTTGCCATTTATTATTTATTGGTTCTTTTCTTCTATTTTAGAAAAGACATCAGTCAGACCATGTCTGCACGAAATGATGGCGCATCCTTCTACGATGCTTCGGTTCGCCAAAGTCATAAAAATGAACAGTTGTCTTCCGACAATCTTGCCGTTCCTATAGAAGACTTGAATCTATTGGAAACAAAAAGTGCCAATTCCCTGCAATATCTTTCTGATGAAATAGAAGCCTTCTTTAACCAGGTAAATGGCGCCAATACCAGCAAGGGTCGATTGATTGACTCCCTTAAACGAATTATATTTAAACACAGCCAAAATATTGAAAACCGTCAAAGGTTGGTGGTCAATTACCATTTAAGAATGAATTGCATAAAATATTGCTCCATTAACTTATTAGAAGAGGAGATTGATTTGATGTGGCAGGATTAAGTGATGGAGCAAATTATTTCT
>JBBQTL010000339.1:0-4314 GCA_038213285.1 Chitinophagales bacterium | reverse complement strand
AGATCCGGAAGCCGAGGAGTCTTTGACCGGCCAATATGTGGCGCCCCGCAATGAAACAGAAGCCAGGCTGGCATCCCTCTGGGAAGATGTGCTGGAAGTGGAACAGGTAGGCGTACACGACGATTTCTTTGAACTGGGTGGTCATTCATTGCTGGCCGTAAGATTGGTAGCAGCTATCCGCAAAGCCCTGCAGATAGAATTGCCATTGAATGATATTTTTATATACCCTACTGTTGCTGTGTTGGCTGATAATATCCTGGAAAAAACAAGAAACCCTTTACAGCCGGAAATAAATATTAAATACCTGGTTCCAATAAAAACCAGTGGAAGAAAAGTGCCACTTTACATTATTTGTGGAGGAGGCGGAACGGCGCGGCGGTTTAAAAAGTTTGCCGAAATGATGGATGAAGATCAGCCGGTATATGCTTTACAACCCATTGTGGATGATAAAGAGGAATTAAATATGGGCTATTCTATGGAAGATATCGCCGGTAAATTTATTGAAGAAATAAGGATAGGTAACCCGGACGGGCCATACGCATTATCAGGACATTGTACCGGGGGGATTATAGCTTTCGAAATGACTAAACAATTAGAGGCTATGGGAAAAAAAGTTCATGTACTGGCCATGTTTGATACCGTTATTCGTAAAGTTAAAAATATACAACCGGCCTCATTTAAAAACTTTTATAATATACCCCATGTTTTAAAACGGGTTATTTCAAAAGCTATTCTGAAAATAGATTTTGAAACTTACCTGCTTAGAAAATATACAAGGAAAGCTATTGGTTATAAGGTTAAGTCATTTAAAACAATGGTTAAGAAAATTAAAAACAGGGGGAAAAGTGTACGGGGATTGGAGTACTCCGGGTTAGAAATTTTCAATGAATCTTCACAGGTATATCGAAATGCCATTCACAAATATAAGTTACAGCCCTACGGTGGTGAAATTTTGTTATTTTACGCAAAAGAGCGTTACTATTTTACCGATGTTAGCAACAATATCCGGTTTAAGAAAGTTAATTTAAGTGAAAACACAAAAAATATATGGTGCGATTATGCGGCTGGCGTTACGATATTCGAAGTGGAGGGAGATCATTCTGATATATTTGAAACCACTCATGGAAACCAATTCGCCAAGTTACTCCAGGAAAAGCTAAACAAACCGCGTTCAGCATAATTTGCATGAACCCATCTTCAAAAAAATTACCAATTAATAGCAAGCTTTTATTTTATAGAATTAGGTGACAAGTTCACAATCAGAAACTGGTATCGGTCTCGAAAAAAAGGTGCTCCCGAGTTCCACTTCGTTCGTCGGGACAGGTAAAAAATTTCAATATGATCCGTTAAGAAATCATCCGCCGCGGCGGATTGATCTTTTTGTTCCCCCGCTCGCTGGCAGGGAAAATGTACTGTAAGCTCCTCCCGGTTGAGGTTTGCGAATGTTATACCTAATCCTATGATTGTATATACAGTTTATACCAACTCTATCACTGTAATCTCCGGTAATATGCCCACTCTGCCGGGGTAGCCGATGAAACCAAAGCCACGGTTTACATACAATTTTTGTTTTACATCTTCGTAGAGGCCTGCCCATTGTCTGTATACATACTGAACCGGGCTCCATTTAAAACCGGGTATTTCAATGCCAAACTGCATGCCGTGGGTATGGCCGCTCAACATCAGGTCTATATCACTGTAGCTGGTTTTTATTTCTGCGTCCCAATGGCTGGGATCATGACTCATTAATATCTTAAATGGATATTTTTCAGTACCAGTATGGGCAAGGTCCATTCTGCCATGCTTGGGAAAATTAGCTTTTGCACTCCAGTTTTCGATGCCGAGCAGGGCAATCTGGTCGCCATCTTTTTCAAGGACTACGTGCTCATTCATTAATAATTTCCAGCCCATTGATGCATGTACATTTTTAAGGTTTTCTAAATTCTGTGTTTTACTGATGCCATCTGAAGGCCATTTTACATAATCCCCGTAATCATGATTTCCCAGCGTGGAATATACACCCATCGGGGCTTTCAACTGGTTGAAAACATCTATGTAATTATCCATTTCATTCGCCTTATCGTTTACCAGGTCGCCTGTAAAAAGTATGATATCTGCATTTTCCCTCAGTATTTCCTGTACGCCATGATGCACAGCTTTTTTATCGGTAAAACTTCCACTGTGTATATCGCTGATGTGCAGGATCCTCATCCCTTTAAACCCTTTCGGCAAATTATCAAAAGCCAGTTGAACCCGCTTGATATTATAATTGTATTTATTACCAAAACCATACAGGAGGCTGCCAAATAAGCTTCCGCCGACAGCAAGGCCAAACCAGCTTAAAAAAACAGATCGGGTAATTCCCTCACTATTCACTGCATCTCCTTCTGTGTTTTGGAAAAACAATTTGCCGGCCGTCCATTGTATCACCCTGCGGATATCATCCACCAACACAAAAATAATGGTAGTGAGTTTTGCCAGGAACAAACCAATTACAATGGCAAACAAATAATTTCTCACTTTACGGGGCAGGAAATGCTGGTCGGTAAATGCAAATAATAGGAACCCGATAATGGCCAGGGCAGTGATGGCCCAATAAATACTATAAACGATTGCCTTCGTTTTGGGCGATGCTGTTTGACAGACCGCTTTAATGGCCTGAAAAACGTATGTGTCCATTATCAGCATTACTGCCACAAAAATGAAAGCACCAAAAGGAGAACGCATGAGAAATAATTTTAGTTAAGTTATACTGTTTATTGGATGCACTCGCTGGTGTAAGGATGCACTCAAATCTACGATATAATAAAGGTATCGGAACCATTCTGGCCTGCATTTAACTATCTTTCAGGGGTTGGGGAAGTCCATTTGATGAATTCATCCAATTGCTGGTTGATTGCCTTTAATGTGTTCTGGTCTGTAAAATGCCCTTCTGCATCCATTAATTTGTCTACTGAAGAAATCGGTAACTGGTTGGGTAGTACCGTAACTTTTACGTGATTTAAAACTCCGGCCAGGTGATCCATCCCTCTTAAGTTGCCGGCCCTGCCTGTAGATACCCCGGTTAGCATTGCCTTTTTGTGCCACCATAAAGAGTGCGTTTTGCCTGTGTCGAATAACATTTTCAATGCACCCGGAAAGCTGCCATTGTACTCAGGTGAAATAAAAATGTAATGATCGATGGGAATGATCAATTCATTTTCTATCCTTTCAAAATCCGCATCTCTTTTTAACAAATTAATGCCTTCTAGGGAAAGTAATTCGGAGTCGATCGATTTTTCTTTTAATAATCGCTGGTATTCTTTTGCAACCTTCAACGTATTACTGCCCACCCTGTTTGTTCCGGAAATTATCAAATACATATTTAATTTTTAGTGAGTTGATTTCACATCTCAACAATTAAGAAGCTGCATTGTTGCCAAATTTATGCCGAAGCCGCAAATTTGTCAAGCTGTCATAAATATATTCGTTTGCTTCTTTTATGGAAAATGAATTTAATTTCTTTTCTTGCGGGTATTGTCCATTCTGTAGATGGAGGGCTTTATAGCACGCTGCATTGAGGAGGTTTGGGTGAGACCTGTACATTTTTCTCAAACCAATATACTTTAAGATTATGTGAACGGATCTCAAAACGAGTATACCAATATTAATAAAATCTTCAATTTAGTTGCCCTTAATATTATGGTACATTTGGAATAGTTCCGGCAATGAGTAGAGCATTTTACCCAACTTAAGAATTATAGTTGCTTTTCAAACATTACCTTTGCCAATTCTGTAATTTCTATGAATAGCATGGAAAATGGACGGTTAAATAAAAGAACAACTTTATCATAATAAATAATTCTCCCCGAGGGAATAAGTATGGCAAGAATAATAGGTATAGCGAACCAGAAAGGTGGTGTTGGCAAAACAACTACGGCAATTAATTTAGCAGCAAGTTTGGCCGTACTGGAATATAAAACCTTACTGGTAGATGCCGATCCACAGGCAAACAGCACTACAGGAGTTGGTTTTGATTTACACAACATCACGCAGAGCCTGTACGATTGTATGGTAAATGATGTGAACGCCCGGGATGTGCTGTTAAAAACGGATGTTCCAAATCTCGACCTCATTCCCTCTCATATTGACCTGGTAGGAGCCGAAATTGAAATGATCAATTATCCCAACATTGAGGGCGTATTAAAAAAAATACTCGATCCCATCAGGGATGAATATGATTTTATTGTTATTGATTGCTCCCCTTCACTTGGCCTGATAACGGTGAATGCGCTGGTGGCTTCCGATAGTGTGGCAGTTCCTGTTCAAACAGAG
>JBBQTL010000338.1:0-4348 GCA_038213285.1 Chitinophagales bacterium | reverse complement strand
CCCCAGCATTCGCCCATATTCGGGCAATTGCCGCTTTCACAGATGGTATGTAACTTATGGTTATCGACTAAATTACGAACGTGCCTATACTCTTCGCCGGTAGGCAATTTCACCCTTAGCCAGTTTGGCTTTTTGAGTGGCTGCTCTACCACGCCTTCAATTACCGGTAATTCTATCATTGATTGTAGTTATATATTTAAAAATTGCTCCTTAAGATAAATGGTGAATGGTGAAAGGTGATCCGACAGCTATCGGATGGTTAATCGGCAATCGGCACATATTCAAATCATCACTTATTACTCATTACTCCTCACTCATCACTCATCACTCATTACTCCTCACTCATCACTCATTACTCAATGCTCATTACCACTCACTCCTTACTCATTACTCATCACTCATTACTCATCACGAATCATTTTCTTTTTCCAAACATAATAGATACATACGCACTGACAAAAAATTGTTTAGGTTTTGTATATACCAATTGAGGAACCGCCTTACTGTAATACTCCCCGGTGAGTCCAACTTCTATTGCACTCAGCATTTCGTTGTATTTGCCATAATCAAATCGTAAAGCTGCTTTGGCATAGAGGCCGGGTGTTACTTTCATTTGTCCCCAGCCCTTTCCCAACCCTGAACCTGCAACCTGTAGAAAACTAAGCAGGTTACCATTTGTAAATAAAGAACTGTCTCTGACGAAGGCTGATGATCCGGTATTGGATGTTAATGTACTATCTAAACTTTCATACCTGATCAGCTTTCGGTTGCCCTCTTTTAAATCATTTACTTCCAGGTTATATGGGCGCAATAACGCCAGCGAAATTCCGCCTCCAAAATTCCCGGTTACACTTACGCCATTTCGGTTGGTTTTATTACCTAACAATATTTGCTGCTGCATACCAATTTTTACCGGGTAGAAATAGTTAATTTTCCCATAAATAAAGGGTGAAGTGGGTATGGAAATATTGGTTTGCTTTTCTTCTTTAGGATGCTTTCTTTCTGAAATATCCAATTGAAATAACAATGCTTTTTTAATAGACTTAGCCCTGCCTATTTCAAAAAAACCGCCATATCCATCCGTAGTAAGTTTAAACCCAAAAGCGGAATGCTTGTGATATGCAATTACCCCTTCTTCTTCCTGCTTGATCAACGCATTGATTCTTTGCTTACGTTCATCCCGCTTTTCCTTCTTAGTCAATTGAGCCATGGAAGGTATTGTGACAATTACAGCGAGGCAAATAAAAAATAATTTACGCATAATAGGTTTTTACTTCAGTAAATTTATACAAAAATAGTACAATGACAGCAACGATTCATTATGAAGGCAATTTACGTTGTAATGCCCAACATTTACAAAGCGGAACAATAATAGAAACAGACGCACCCACAGACAACCATGGAAAAGGAGAACGTTTTTCACCAACGGATATGGTATGCACTGCGCTTGCAACCTGCATGGCTACTACAATGGCTATCAAAGCAACAGACATGAATATTGAATTAAACGGATTAACTGTTAGCGTTCAAAAATACATGGAAAGTAATCCACGCAGAATTTCTAAAATAGATGTTAAAGTTTCATTTCCCGCTTCATTGGTGCTGGATGAAAAGGACAGAGTCATTCTGCAACGAACAGGCGATAATTGCCCCGTAGCAAAAAGTCTTCATCCTGATCTGGTGCTGGATATCCAATATGCCTGATTTTCGATGTACGATGCCTGATTCTTCCTCATTGTACATCCTGCAATTTTATGCTAAAGTATTTAAGCCGCAATGAAAAGCAGGTACCCCCTTCCCCTAAAGGGCAATGTCATTTAGTTAAGGATTTGTATTGCCCCGTCCGCCGCGGCGGACGGGGATTGAATTGGGAAATAAAAAGTACGGCTTTAGCCTAAAGAACAATTTGGTTAAAGCCGGTAAGAGAATAATATCACTTATCACGCCCTAAAGGAGCGGTGCAATTCAAATAGCTTGCTTACTAAATGACTTTGCCCTAAAGGGGAGTTCTACGAACAGTAAACTGCATTGCCACAAACTTAAAATTATGGCTATCCAGCAAGTCCGCCGCCGATAAATGGAACAGTTGCTGCGGCAGCTCATTAATCCGTTTGGATCATAAAGCTTTGCTGGCCTGTGGCCTCAGTAAACTGTTTCCTACCGCACACTCCAAACAACGCTTTTGATTACAGTACTCATTCTTTAATTGTATAAGGGCCTGCGAATCAAAAGCGTTTCTATGATCGATACCCAATGCAATAAATCCCTTTGTGATATTGTTTTTTTCTGCAGTAAGCTGCTCCAGCCAAAGCAGGGCCTTTTCCTTATACCTGTTTTCTTTGTGATGATAGCCGTATGCAAAAAGTATAGGGACGATCGTATTGATAATAACCGAATCAATCATTTGAATACCCAGGTTCTTCTCCCTGAATGCAGTGGGTTCATCAAAAGTATAGTGGTAGTGCCAGTAATCATTTGCGGTAACACTCAACAATTTTTTTACATCATCCAACAGGTCGGTTTCCTTTACAATGGAAAATAAATGTACACTGTTGTGAACCAGCATCGCCAACTGGGCCAGCCGGATGGTGGGGAAATTAGAAGGGCGCATTCTTAAAAAATGAAGGGAAATAGGTATTGGTTGTAACTGGTATTTCTTTTTATAAAACTGATATTCCTTTTGCAACAATCGGGGGTAATCATCGCTAAAATCTTTTTCCAGCAAGCCTGCCTGGCCAAATAACAAGGCCTCCGTCTGGTGAATTTGATTTTTATGTTTTGCTAAAATACCAATGGGTAACGAACGGGCCAGTTTTTCAAATGCGTCACTGTTTACGGTGATGCCGAAATTTCTTGCTATCAGCCACCAGAAGGTTTCTTCCCAATGGTTATGATTGGTTTGTAGATAATCCAGTATAGCAGTAGCTTTAAGTTGCATCCTTTCCACTAACAGCCGCTCCTTCCATGCAACCCAAATAAGCGGCGATACCTGCCGGATCATCGCCTCACATGCAATGAAAGACCTTGCATTCATTAGTTCATCAAATCTTGCCAGCAATATCCCCGCTACTTTATTTTGCAGTTCCAATACGGGAAAGGGTAACCGAAGATTAATATCATCCAGCCATACCACATGTAAAATTACATTGCGGTAGTTTTTGTCATCGCTGTGCTTATGATTATTCCATTCAGAAGACAAAACATGCAGTTCTACATTTCCCGCCCATATTGTATTGCCGACCTTTATTTTAGCATCCAGGAAATCGGGCCCCTGGTTGCTGTTGATATTACCCGGATAAATGATTGACAAAACTTCTCCATCCGCGGTTACCAGTTCATTCCTGTTAAAATACTGAAGCTGCCAGATGTATTGAAGCAATCTTTCTGTCATAAGGTCGGGTTTTAAAATGATCTATGAATTCTTCATTCCGTGCCATCTGAATTTTTAAACATTCAGCTATGTTTACATAGCAGGACGGTTATGATTTTTGAACGGTTAAACAAAATACAAAAATCATTGAAAACATTACATATTTTAAAATATACTTCTTTAACTTAAAACGAGATACCCAATATCAAAATATGTGAATATCAAAATATCACAACAACCCCTCCTTAATTAACTCCTGAACCACCCTGCTTACGGGTAGCCCCATTACATTATAAAAATCGCCTGCAACGGATTTAATCCCTACTACTCCTATCCATTCCTGGATGGCATAAGCACCTGCTTTATCATACGGCTTATATTTATCTACATAATAAATAACCTGTTCTTCTGTAAGCTCATGAAAAATCACCTCAGTGGTATCGGCAAAAGCGATTTCCCGATCATTGTACAATATGACTACGCCGGTAATAACCCGGTGAGTTTTCCCGGAAAGGCCGGATAAAATGGCGATCGCATCCTGCCGGTCTTTTGGCTTTCCTATAACCTGATCATCCAGCACAACGATGGTATCTGCCGATAAAATTGGTTTGGTAATGCTACTGTTGCTTGCAACCGCCAACGCTTTATTACGGGCAATATGCACTGCTACTGCTTCCATCGGCAAATTGGATGGATAGCTTTCATCCGTTTCGGGTACGATTATTTCAAAAGGTATTTCTGCCCATTCCAGTAATTGTTTGCGACGGGGAGATTGGGAAGCTAAAATAATACCCCCGGATACTACCCCGGATGGATCCGTTTGCTGGTCAGTTGTTGGGTTCATAAAAAATATTAATATTGAAACAAAGGGAAGGCAACCGCCTATGTATACAATTTAAATAACAGGATAGAACATATACCGGTTAGCATTACCAGCTTTATCATTTTGCTGATGAAATGATACTGGGCAGTAGTTTG
>JBBQTL010000337.1:0-4396 GCA_038213285.1 Chitinophagales bacterium | reverse complement strand
TTTGTGCGCTAATCGGCTTCAGTTCCGGCAGAAGAATAAAGCCGAGCAGTAGTTCTTAACATCAACTTTTGTATCTTGATTCGGCAGCGGTTACGGGCTGACGATTTTAAAATACCGCCACATCGCCAATCCGTGTCCGTTGCCTGCAAGCATAACGCATATCATCATATATACCTTCGACAGAATTTATTAGTGACTTGACATTTGAGTAGGTTGAGACTTAATCATTTTAAAAATGTCATGTAGCCGGAAAATAGGAATGGACTGTTCCTTTTTAAAATTATAAACATGTTAGTGCTAAGGATGTATCCGTATGGTAGAGAAAACGATGTGTTTATAAACATGACAAAATAGAATTAATTATTTGTTATTCAATAAATTGCTGTAAACTTGCATTCGAAATCCCCACTATGAAAAAGACTCCCCTCGTTCAATTATTTTTTTTATTGCTATTAAATGCTTTCGTATTTCAATCCTGTAAAAAAGAAATACAATCAAAAGAAGCTGATTACATTAATAACAGGGTTGCGGCCAGCAGAGATATACTTTTATCTTCCGGTTCCTGCTACGAAACCCTGCAACCAGATTGGTTTGATGACTCTGCGCAAACCCCCACTATTTTGGGTGCTCATTTATTAAACAACCCATATTCGGTGGCCGTTATGCAACAGGCATCACAGAATCTCTACGGAAATTCAAATGGCATCAGCATCAACAAAAAATATGTTCGTTTTAAACCTGCCGACGAAATCCAGTTAACTCAATTGGTCAATTTGGATATAGAACTTTATGATTACCCGTTGGATTATGAGGTAATCCAGGAAGGCGACTTTTATGACCAGGGTTTACCCGAAAATGAAATACCATGGTTTTACACGGTTGTAGATCCTTCCTTCACCCCCCCCCCGGGCATTCAATATGAACTACTGGCTGACCTTTATGTACCGGATGATGACATTTTTTTAGAGAATGAAGCCTTCCTGATTACAGGTAACCCTGTAGCATCGCTTGATTGTGATACATCTTCCGCAGCAAAAATAATAACTCCCGATGTGCCGGATTGCGGTGAAGACTCTCATTGGGATTATGGCTTGAGGGAGTGTGTACCCAACGATTGCCCATCCGGGTATGTATGGGATGGTTCGCAGTGTGTCGATTATATTCCACCTCCTCCCCCGCCTCCACCGGCATCAAAGCAGCCATCCGGGCAAATTTTGGTATTTGATAACATCAGGGGTGGCACAGGTACAAATGTGCCTGTACGCCAGGCAGGGATAGTATTAAAAAGATTTTTGAAAATTGACCGGGTTTATACAAATGATAATGGAAATTTTAGTAGTAATAAACATTTTCATAATAAGGTAAACATAATAGTAAAGTTTAAAAATGATAATATAAAAATCCGGGGATTGCGTGGAGTTAGATTTTATCAAATGTTTTTCCCAATTAAACACGGCATCGGAAAATTCAGTGGCAATCTTAATAATTTGGAATACATATTTGTTGAAGATCCAGATCATAAAAATCGTACCTACCGTAACTGGTGGGCTGCCCAATTATTAAATGCTTATTTGGAATATAATACTATGGCAACCGCTTTAGGTACGGGTACACTACCTAATAACTTAACCGTACTACTTACTAATTGGGGTGGTGCAGGAGGGGCAGGGTCAACTCCCATGAACAATCACCGGAGTAATAACGCCACCGCACCGAGGCAATGGACGGAATATTTCTTGGTTAGCCCTTTAAGTTCTCAGGCAGCCAACCTTATTAATTACCTGGTACAAGGGTATTTTCTTAGTCAGATGGACATGACCCTAGGTTATAATGTAACCAATAGCAGAACGAGCGACCAGTTAAAAGCATTGATGTACCATGAAATGAGCCATGCCGCCCATTCGCAAAAGGTAGGCCAGGTATGGTGGGGCAACCTCGTATTTTCAGAAACACTAACAGTGGTAAAATGGGGAGAGACAAATGATCCGTATGGTGATGGTACGGATGGCATAGCGTCCGAATACATTTCGGTAGCGGAAAGCTGGGCAGAGCATTTAGCAAGGATAATGTGCGACCTGCAGTATGGGGTAGATAGCAGACCTGTAACTAAGCAGGGATTTACATACTTTAATGGTGGTGCACCAGACCCTACCTTATCCAGTCATTTAAATGCATTGGAAGCTTTTGATCCCAACCGCCCAGTTGCTGATGACCCTTTTCGTTGGATACCGGAAGGTATTTATTATGATTTGTTTGATGTCAGAGCAGATAACTTTCCTATAGTTGATGGTGTTAATGGTTATACTAACCTACAAATGTTTAATGCCTTAGATGCGGATGTAACTTCTATGACTCAATACCGCTCAAGACTATTGCAAGAAAATGGAAATAATCAATCTGCGCAAGTGATTGCTTTGTTTAATCAATATCATTACTTATGAAACCACTTTTTTACTGTTCCGTAATTTGCTGTTTAAGCATATTTGCAAGTTGTAAAAAAAGATTTAATTGTAAGGAAACAATTTATTCTTTTGAAGGATACTATAAGGCTTATCCTGACATGGATAGTTTAAGAATTAATGATACTATCTGGCTTGAAGCTAACATTCCTACACAATTGAAAAATTTAATAACAAACCAAGAAGTAAGTTATGTAGGCGCCGTGAACCTGGGAACAGCAATAAGCTACCTTGAATTAATTGGTGGTAGTTTTAGCGATCCGGGATCAATCCCGGCCGCTAATAGTTTTGAAAATATTTTGAATAAAGGTTCAGCATCACAGACTGACAAACAAGATCAAATACGTGCATTTCTTTTTAAGGAAGAAGGCCCAATGTATTTTTTTAAACTTGGCATTGTACCCAAAAGAAAAGGGCTTTTTGCCATAGGGCCGGGCAATGCAGCCAATGTTTACACGCGTAGCAACAAATGTGATAAAGCAGGATTTAATTTAACCTTTAAAGATACAGACCAGCATTTGTATTTATACGAACAAAGCAGGCCCGGTTATACCCCTTCAGGATATGAGCAAACACATGTCTACACCTTTAAAGTTTATTAAAATCTCCTTTAGCAAAAATGAGGTTGACAGCGAAGAAATAAGGGGATGGTGACATTGTTAAACACGTTGTGATAAGTTTTGCCATGCCTGTAACTTCCGAAAAAAAGTTGGACAGAGTATTTACCATGATATGTGCGAGTAGGACGGACAACAAGGCAAATCTCTACTTTCAGAGTATTTGAACGGTGATTATAAAAAATGTGTGTATTTAGAAGGAATTACATTGAAATTGGACATGCCGTTGGCGCACAAAATTATTTTCACTCCGAACAACATTGACAATATGAAACTTACATACAATAACCAAAAAGCATTCTGACAAATGCCAGCAGGCAACAATGCATTGCCAAAAGTCAGGGCGGGACATTGGAACATCGGCTGCAGTTCGCTTACGATCATTTGTTTGGTGTGACATCTTTCTTTTGATAATTTCGGTGTAATTGATAATTTTCTTTCTTTTAAGCATTTCCACCGGGCTGGACCAGCATCGATTCCCTGCCCTTCGGCAATGCAAAACGTTGCCTGCAATGGCATTTAAACACTCTAATGAAGCAATCCCTTCTAATCATATTGACCCTTTTAACCTTTGCTTGCTTTGGGACACCAACTAAAGTGACAAGGATTATTGATGGTGATACTTTTGAAACCGAGACAGGAGAAAAAGTTAGGCTCATTGGAATTAATGCACCAGAAATTACAGACATCTTTGGAGAAGAAGCAAAGACACATCTTGCACAAATAATCGAAGGACAAACTGTAGATTTAGTTGCGGACAACACTTCAAATGACAGAGACAGATACAATAGACTTTTACGATACGTTGTGTTTAACGGCGTTGATATAAATAAAAAAATGCTTCTTGACGGCTACGCTTTTGCATATTTAAAATATCATTTTGACAAAGAAAGCGAATACAAACAGGCTCAATTAGAAGGCAATAAAAGCAATAATGGAATTTGGGGCAACAGCAACAAAGAGAATATTATTAAACAACAAGAAACAGAAACGACTAACTTTTGGGCAGCTTTTACTCTTAAAACATATTTGCTATGTGGGTTGGTTCTTGTCTTAATAATTTCAGGAATTTATTACTATTATAAAAAATGATAGAAATCAAAAACAAAGCCTTTAATGAAATATTTCTATCAGAGATAAGCAAATTTGATAGTCGCCAATACGCTTATGACACTTTCTTTAATTGTGATAACGAAAGATTTTCAAAAATTGCAAGTCAGTATGGAATTCAAAACGGTTCAGGAGCGTTAAGCTATATGTACAAAACTTTCCATTCATGGAAGAGTAATCACGTTAGACCAAATGGAAGTTCCAGTTATA
>JBBQTL010000336.1:0-4416 GCA_038213285.1 Chitinophagales bacterium | reverse complement strand
GTGAGCAATCTCTACATGAATGCCGACTCCAGGTTCAGCAGCGGCGATAACGTCTACAGCAAGGGTGGGAGCATTCTGCACATGCTCCGCGTCCGTCTTGGCGATGAGGTGTTCTTCCGAGGGATAACGAAGTATCTGGAGCGTCACCAGTTCGGTCAGGTGGAGACCGACGACTTTCGCATCGTGCTTGAAGAGGCATCGGGACAGTCGCTCGAGCGTTTCTTCGATCAGTGGTGCCGCCGCCCCGGACATCCATCGCTGGAGGTTGATGTTTCGTGGACACCCGGGGACTCCGGAGATGGCGGGATCCTGAACATCGCCGTGGACCAGACGCAGAAGATCGACGCGGACAATCCCGCGTACGCGATCGTTGTACCGTTGTGGATCAAGCACTCGTCCAGCGACGAAGATGGTGAATGGCAGTCGGTCGTCATCGACACGCGCCATGCGACGGCGTCGTTCCAACTCGCCAAGCGGCCGCGCGATGTGGAGGTGGACCCGCAACTCAACGTCCTGTGCCGTCGAAAGGTGCGTCAGCCGCTGGAACAGACGCTCAATCGCCTCCGCGACGGGAAGTAAAAGATAGTTTTCAAAAACGGCTACGTATTGAAATCAGCTCACAGCTTCATTACGATAAGCTGCCAGACAGTATCTGGAAAAAGGCGGTACCTATAACACGGAAAATTAAAAACATGGAGGAATTGATACCAGATTCCGCCATTTTTTCAGTATACGAAAATTCGGTAAATGTGCTCAATTCTATGAAAAGCACCTACCAGTTTTCAGGGGCAGAATGGGATAATAAGGATAAGGATTTACGTAATAATAAAATAGAATGGCACAGAAAATTCTCATTGTCGTTAGCCTGCCTTATTTTGTTCTTTATTGGTGCTCCGCTTGGTTCTATTATCCGTAAAGGCGGGCTTGGAATGCCCCTTGTAGTAGCCATTGTATTTTTCCTGATATTTCATTTACTCAATATGTTTGGCGAAAAGTTTGTGAAAGACGATCTCGCCAGCCCATTTGTTGGCATGTGGCTATCCATCCTGGTATTGGGTCCTTTGGGTGCTTTACTTACCTATAAAGCGATGCATGATTCTCAACTCTTCAATAAGGAGTTTTACTACCGCTTTTTTAAAAGTATTCGCCCGTTATTTAAACCGGTTGTTAATATATGGAACCGTACAAAAAAGTTTAGCTAAATTTAGAAAATAAAAAAATTCAAGATGAAAAATACAACAAGGAGAAATTTTATACAAAAGTCTGCTAAGGCAAGCGTAGCAACCCTTATAGCGCTTCCATCAATCAGTTCATTAATGGCTGCCGGCTGCAATACCCCTTCCCTCCTGGCCAAAACGCCCACTGACTTTAAAACCGGGTTTGACCAATTACCATTGCCGTATGCTTTCAATGCATTGGAACCATCCATAGATGCACAAACAATGGAAATTCATTATACCAAACATGCATCTGCATACAGTAAGAATTTAAAGGAAGCTGCTGCTGCAGAAAAAGTGGATACTACCAAACCTCTTGAAGATGTATTACAAAAAATTGCTGCTTTTTCCACAAAAATGCGTAACAATGGAGGCGGCCATTACAACCATGAATTATTCTGGAAATGTATGGCTCCAAATGCCACCGCCCAACCTGCAGGAAAACTGATGACTGCTATTGAAAAAAACTTCGGTTCGTTTGATGAAATGAAAAAACAATTATCCGAAGCAGCCAAAACAAGATTTGGAAGCGGCTGGGCCTGGTTGTTAGTTACGAAAGATAAAAAGCTGGTAGTAAGTTCTACTCCCAACCAGGATAATCCATTGATGGATATAGCAGAGGTAAAGGGTTTCCCATTATTTGGGTTAGATGTTTGGGAGCATGCCTATTATTTAAAATATCAAAATCGCAGACCTGAGTATATTGAAAACTTTTGGAAAGTACTGAACTGGAATTATGTAAGTGAAAGATATAACAGCATTTAATTTGAATCAATTCTTATTAAATAAAAATACCAGCCTGCTATTTTTATTTGCCGGTACAATGATAATGATGGTGGTGATGGTTAAAACCGGCGCCCCGCTCAAAACTGCTTTAACTCCAAATGGAATATTGGATCTTGAATTCGCCGTCAACGCATCCGAAACGGCTTTGGTTATAAATGCCTGGAAGAATACCCCTCCCGGAAACAGGCTGGAGCTGGCAAAAATTAATACCTGGTTAGATTTTATATTTATTTTCTTCTACTCCTTTTTTTTATCTCAATCATGCAGGTCAATTGCCGGGTCAGCAAATGGATTCCTTTTACTCACCGGCCGGTTTTTAACAGCAGGGGCACTGGCCGCAGGGTTATTGGATATTTTCGAAAATACCGGAATGCTGCTTACATTAAATGGTCATTTTTCCGATAGCAATAGTCTGCTGACCTTTATTTTTGCAGTCTCAAAATGGGGATTGGTTTTAGCTGCTATCGGGTATATTTTGATAGCAGGTGTCTGGTTATTAATACAAAAATTAAAAAACTCCCGATAATGCAGGTGCTTTCATTGAATTCACGCTTCATTAGAATCGTTACCATTGTAGCTATAAATAGACTCAGCCTTTGCTCCAGAGGTAATGATTAAATACATCTTAAACAAAGGCTGATAAATTGGCTAACAATCTGGTACAAATATATACCGCAGTTTTTAAAAACAACATGAAATTTTTCTTTTTTTATAAATTTTATGTTATTGAAACAGAAACGTTGGTCGGCAAAAAAGGACTAATTTCGTTTGCCTTATTTAATTCATTTTCATTATTAAAATACCCATCAAGATGCAAGTTTGGAAAGATTACCAGGAAAAACACAAAGACCGTTTCTTAAGCGAATTATTGGAGTTGTTACGCATCCCCAGTGTAAGTGCGAAAACGGAAAATAAGGCGGATATGATAACTTGTGCCGAAAGCGTGAAGCAACGTTTAATTGAAGCTGGCGTAGACAAGGTGGAAATTTATCCTACAGATGGCCATCCGATTGTGTATGCTGAAAAAATAATTGACCCAGCAAAACCAACAGTATTAGTATATGGTCATTATGATGTGCAACCGGCAGAGCCGCTGGAACTTTGGAAAAGCGGCCCGTTTGATCCCGTAATTATTGACGGCAAAATTTTTGCCCGTGGCAGTTGCGATGATAAAGGCCAGGTATATATGCACGTAAAGGCATTGGAAACAATGATACAAACCAATACGCTTGCCAACAATATAAAATTCTGTATTGAAGGTGAAGAAGAAGTTGGCTCTCCTAACCTGGGAAAATTTGTTGCATCTCACAATGACGTATTGAAGGCAGATGTTATTTTAATAAGCGATACCGCTATGATTAGTTTGGATAACCCCAGTATTGATATTGGAGTACGTGGATTAAGTTATATCGAAGTAACCGTAACAGGCCCCAACCGCGACCTGCACAGCGGCGTATACGGTGGAGCGGTAGCCAACCCTATCACCATGCTCGCCAAAATGATCGCTTCCTGCCATGATGAAAATAACCATATCACCATACCAGGTTTTTACGACGATGTAGTAGTTGCAACGGATGAAGAAAGAAAACTAATGGCGGCTGCACCTTATGATGAACAGGAATATAAAAATGATTTGGGGGTAACCGAATTATGGGGTGAGAAAGGATTTACAACCGGCGAAAGAACCGGCATACGGCCTACACTGGAATTGAATGGCATTTGGGGTGGCTACCAGGGTGAAGGTGCTAAAACAGTATTACCATCCAAGGCGATGGCAAAAATTTCTACCCGCCTTGTACCCAACCAGTCTTCTGAAAAAATAACGGCCATGTTGCTGGAGCATTTTAAAAAAATTGCACCAGCCGGTGTTTCCGTTACTGCCTTTGAGCATCATGGCGGAGAGCCTTACATGACGCCCATTGACAGCATTGCCTACCAGGCAGCAGCAAAGGCATTGGAAACTACTTTTGGTAAAGCCCCTATTCCGGTACGTGGTGGAGGAAGCATTCCAATTTGCGCATTGTTTGAAAAAGAACTCGGCGTTAAAATAGTATTTATGGGCTTTGGATTGGATAGTGATAACCTGCATAGCCCGAATGAAAAATTTAATGTAGAAAATTTCTATAAAGGCATTGAAACAATTCCTTATTTTCATCAGTATTTTACTGAACTGAGTAAGTAATAACTTATTTACTGATAGACGCCGAAGGTTTGAACCTTCGGCGTTTTTATTTTATTAATCTGGAAACAAACAATTTCATGAAAAGTACACTGTTCAAAATAACAGTAAGACGGGTAAACAAAAATATTACTAAGACAATACTTCTTTAAAATTCCATCGCAATGTATCCCTTAAACAAAAAATTAATGTGAACTAAAAAGTGCTTTTGTTCAAATAAATCAACTTTTATCT
>JBBQTL010000335.1:0-4548 GCA_038213285.1 Chitinophagales bacterium | reverse complement strand
AGCGTTAGCAAACCCTTTGCAGGGTCGGCAATTACCAGCTTATTTTTAGAAGATTGAGGTGTTAATACCACAAAATGATATTGATCCCAATGGATAATAGCAGGCAATGGGGCATCGTTAATGAGTTGTTCAAAAGTAAGTTTAGCGCCTACCGATTTTAAGCTAATGCTTTCAGCCGCATCTGCAAGGCCTAACAATGACACACCTTGTTTACCGTATTGCGATTTATTACGTAAATAATCAAGGGATACGGAACGACCATGGTATTTGGCTACCATGCGCAAGCAGGTAGGGCCGCAGTCCATGGCATCTAATTGTTTGTAAAGGGGAAATTTCAAGTAAGGTTATTTATAAATTTGAGAGGGTGAAAAATAAAAGGTGTCGGGTATAGGGTCTAATAATCGTGGTTTTTTACCTACTGTTTTAAACATGACAAGATGGTATAGCATGGCCTCGTATTTATTGTTGTAAATTATTGATCCCTTATCCCATTTAATTTTACCTGGCGTACCCTCGGCAATAATAAAGTCGAAATGTGCTTTTATCTTTCCCTCTTTTGCAGCTTTTTTTACCACCCATGTCATGCTTTCAATTTTGTTAGGGAAATCAAAAATGGAAGCGCCGATGTCTAACTCTTGCCACAAAAAATTACACTCGCAAAACGAAAAGAAGTCCGTGCTCGTAAACACTTTCTGATAGTCTTTACTTTGCATAAATAAGGTGTTCATTTGGTTACAATTTCTATACAAACAGAACACACCAGTCAGGTAATCGTGTCGGCAACTGATTATGTCGTAATTGAGTAACATCTTATCTGTAATAAAATTCCTTATGTTTCCAAAGACCACATCAATATCGGCATAGCCCCAAAAATCGTAGCCACTGATTAACTCAGAAAAAATGACACCATAGGCGGGTTTGAAGTCGCACAATTTGTAGGGGTTTGAAATAATTACCGGGATTCTCAGCTTTTGTCCGGCCATTTTTCTGACCTTATAAAAAGACCAGCTTATAAAACGTACGTTGTTTGGTAATGCTCCGCCATATTCAATATCCGAAACAATGAAGAAATCTATCGAACTATTGAATATACAGGAGTGCAAAAAATAGTTAAAATACCAGGGAAATTTTCCGTAATAAGGAACTATAATGGCAACCCGCTTCATGTTTATACCTAATTAATAATTCTTTATTGTTTGGCAACTCGTGTTCTGTTATCCGCCGTAAAGAGACCGACTTTTTTAGCACCCTATTCTATAATTATCTTGTCAATAGCTTGTTGCAACATAATCCCTGTACTAGGTCTGGGTAATTCAGGATAATACTTATTTTTCAATTTGTCATACAATAAATATCGTGGTATAGACAATTGGGCGCTTTTATCTTTTGAGAGAATATTAAGCATTTGAATTTGCCCCTTTTGCGATAACATATAATGCTGACCCGGAAGCAGATTATCTTTTATAAAATTTACCCATTTTTGTTTATAACCAGCATCATCAATGGAAAGAAATAATTGGCTTATGTGTCTTTCGTTTAAAAATTTGGTTATTGTTGCCAGGGAATTAAATTCCGCAATGCAAGGTTGACACCATGTTGCCCAAAGGTCAATAAAAACGAATCGTTCAGGAGACTTACTTAAAATCATTTCTATGTTTTGGTAGTAATTTGTATCTATTTCGGTCGGATACTTCAAAGCTGCTCTGGATGCTAAAATAGAATCCTGAAATTGCTCAATCATTTTAACAAACTTTGAATTTGGATAGTATTTTCTATATAAGTTGATATTATTTTTACCATAACTATTTGTAACAGATGGAAATTCTTTCATGAGCACGTATAAATAACTACCCCAGGCCCATTCTCTAAAACTGGCATCATAATAATAGAAATAACCCATGTCTGATTTTTTGAATAAAGTATCTTTTACAGTAATATCAAGATCTAGCATCGTTGTAAGGAACATATTATAAAAATACTTTCCAGTAAATGTTTTTAACAATATTGGATTAGACGCCTGGCCGTGGTAATACATTACCTGACGCGTATTTAACCATTGTGTATATATATTGTAAGAACTATCGGGTTTTTTAACTTTTGCAAGTTTTCTTATGGCTTCGCCGTACAACGAACCTTTGGTTTCGGCTACATATAATCCATAAACATCTTCTGAAATCTTGTCTGTTTGTTTTAACGAATCCCAAACAGCAGTTAAACTGTCAATTCGGTTTTTAGAATTTATAAAATAATCTGAATAGTTATTGACTTGTTTTGCTTCATCCTGAAAAAAGTCAAACTGCTTTCCAATAGGAAAAAATCTTTCCTGAAAAATTTCGTGTGCAGCAGCATTATCGCCAGAAAACTTTAATTTATATTCTGGGTACCCTGATTCTACACTTCTAATTATTGAAATAGAAACACTGTCGCTACAGGTGAAAGCAATTGGAATTACCCTTTCATGGTTTATGTTGACTGTGTAAAATGAAGATGTTTTGAAAGGCAAAGCAATATCAAAATTATTATTCACTTTATATACCTGGTCATATTCCGAAGCATCACCTGAAAAATAAAAGGAATTGTAAGGGCTACGCACAGTTATATAATTTGTATCAAAAGCTGAAATGGTTATATGCATATTAACTTTACAACTGTCGTTGACCGGATTTAAAAATTGCATTATTAACATGAAATTCAACATCATAACTTCTTAGTTTTTTATTAAAAATTACTGGCTATCTATTGATAGCCAGTATGTATAGCCATTAACTCCAGTAAGTGCAACCAGTGCAACTCCCAGTCTCTGAAGAACAATATGTTTTAATTTCAGAGTGTAAATAAGTATTGGAAGGTTGAGCACCGTTTGAGTAAGTCCAACTTCCGGTGGAACCACCAGAACAAGAGCAACTGCATGATTCACCAGACCCACTTCCAGCCATTATTTTTTTCATTTCAGTCCTGCTCAACTTTCCTTTTATGTTGGCAAGGCTCATTTTTTGTGTTTGCATTTTTTTAATTTTATGCGTTAATAAATTGGTTTGTACCTGTTTCTTTTAGCCATACAGGCTTTGGCTGCCCTGCTCCCAAACTGCAGTTTCGGGATAGTTCCGCAAGGCTTTTCTTCCAGGGAACTATTCCGAAAGAAAATACTTTAAGTCGCCTACCGTGTATACATCAGGCAATTGATATCCGTTTACAAAAAAGGTAGGGGTGAATTCTATCCCTGTCTTTTTGCACCACTTGTTAATGGCTTCCACTTTGTCATCCTGTGTAACCAACTCGCCATACCATGGTATTCAGCCGCCATTGGCAAACAGGTGGGATCGCAATCCATGGCATCTAATTGCCTGTAAAGAGCAAACGTTGTTTTCATTGGCTCATACCTCGCATTTAACTCCTATCGCTGCTGTATAAATATTTACCAACGGGAAATATGTAAACACTAACAAACACTAACTTTTTAAACAGACTTCAATTTTCTCTTTCTGGAATGATATATCCGGGTTGGACTTATAAAATAAGTAGCTGGAATTTTAGAAGGTGCTTTCTCCGGCAGGTACACTTTCTTTAGCCAAAACAGATGGTATAGGATGGCCTCAAACTGTTTTTTATAAATAATTCTTCCCCTATCGAAAACGATACGGCCCGTTTTACCCTCCATCAAAATAAAATCGAAATGCACTCTAATTTCATTCGACAATTCTGCAGCCTTCATCAAATGGGTAAAACTCTGTGTTTCAGATTTCAACTCTAAAATTGATTTACCTGACTGTAATTCATCCCACAAAAACCCGCATTCATCAAAACAGAAGTGCCGGGGGTTGCTTAAAATCATCTGGTAATCTTTGCTGCGTTTAAAATATGTATTAAGTGTTTCATTGTTTCTATATAAACAAAAGCAACCGGTTGTATAATCGTGCCGTAAACTGATGAAATCATAAGCGCCAAGCATGTCATTCGTTAAAAAATCCCTAATGTTGCCGTAAATAATATCCTAATCACTATGCCCCCAAAAGTCATAGCCATCAATAAGCTCCGGAAAAATAAAACCATAAGCCGGTTTAAAATCGTTCAGTTTATAGGGGTGGTTTATAGCCACGCTAAAACCTAATTTTTGTGAAGCAGCTTCCATCAACTCATTTAATTCTTTATTTACAATTTTTACATTCGGGGGCTGGTTGTATATGACATCCTCATTGTCAGTTATGATATAAAAATCTACTGACGGGTTATAGGAACAGGAATGTAAAAAATATGAAAAGTACCAGAGATAAGTCCCATACCAGCATGTAAGTATAGCTATAGTATTATGAATGCCAACCATACTCTTACCTCGCTTATATTTTTTATTACTTAATAAACCCTAAGACAATAGTGGATAAATCTTTCCTACTATAATCGAAATTCATTCCGAGATTATCGCAACCGATTAAATTAAAAAGGAGCAAAAACAGCCTCATTTTTTACCGTAAATAAGTTATTTAAATATTTCCTGCAATATTTTTTCCAATTTATGATCAGCTTCCGTTCCTTCGTATCTGCCGATTATAA
>JBBQTL010000334.1:0-4588 GCA_038213285.1 Chitinophagales bacterium | reverse complement strand
TGCATTTTTACCTTTTTGAAACCGAAGTCTCATGCTGTTGTTTCCAATCTTTCAAAGAACTTTTAAGGCCGTTGTATTTGACCCCCAATTTTATCGGAGTGCAAAAGTAACTGACCCTATTTTATTAACCAAATCTAATTTCAAAAAATTCAAAAAATATTTTGATTTTTTTGATTCGATTTTGGTGAAATTTTTTTTAAGAACTATCCCTTTTTTATTTGGGAGTGCGAAGGTAACGGCGAATGTTATACGATCCAAATAATATTCAAAATAATTCATTCTTTTTAATAATTAATGAGCACTCCCTTTCTCTTTAACATATGCATTCACCTGTGGCCCGCTAAATGTAAGTACTTGAAATAAAAGAAAAAATAGACATTGACCTTGGCGAAATTATGTTCCAGATGCTTTATTTTTTCTCAGGCACACATTTCAAACCGCTACGCAAAATTATAATTGACAAATACACATGCACGTTGAATTGTATTACTAAGATCAGTTTTTAACAAGACTAAAGTAACTTGCCTCGAATAAAATGAGCATAGTAATATTGTTGTACCAGATGCTTTATTACTGGTCTGGTTATATGTAATAAAAAATTACAAACAGTCAATTTAATTTTTTATAAAAAGAGCTACTTACTAAAGCACTGCCTGTACAGCAATAATAAAATACATCACAACACAACCCACTTATTCAATCATGAACATTTACAAAGCCTGTATCAAAAATTCACAAACTAATACGTTAACAAAAAAATAATCTATTATATCTTCTGTGCAATAGCCATTCTCAGCTAATGGATAGTTCGCCATTTTTAGAATAATCCAGGCAGTTGTTTACTTACAAGGCTGATATTAGTAAAAAATGAAAAGACTATCTTATCTTACGATCAAAACATAAACAAATTGGCACACTATGAATAAAACGCCTAAAAGCGCTGCTATAGATTGGAAAACAGTCAGAAATCCTAAAAACATCGTATTAATTTTAGTGGGAACCTGCCTTGCCGTATTTGCCATGAAAGGCTTTATGATTCCCAATCGCTTTATGGATGGCGGCATTACCGGAATATCTATTTTATTACATGAAATATTTCATATCAATATCAGCTATTTAGTGATTATCCTAAACGTATTGTTCGTTTACCTCGGTTATAGAAGAATTGGAAAAACGTTTGCCGTTCAAACTTCCTTCGCTGTTATCCTCCTTTCCATTGGATTGCTATTTATTGATATAAATCCTATCACAAACGATAAATTTTTAATCGCAGCATTTGGCGGTATCTTAATTGGAACCGGTGTAGGTTTGGTTATACGTGGTGGCGGCGTAATAGATGGCGCAGAAGTGATTGCCGTTTTTACCGGCAGAAGAACAGGTTTTTCAAACAGCGAAATAATAATGCTAATCAATACCATCATATTTGCTGTAGCGGCTCTCCAGTTTGGTATTGAAACAGCGATGTATTCTATCATCACCTATTTTACCGCAACAAGGGCTACCAATTATGTGGTGGACGGTATTGAAGAATTTACTGCCATGAATATTATCTCCTCGCAACAGGAAGAAGTAAAAAATTTATTAGTAAACGATCTCGGCAAAGGCATTACAGTATATAAGGGAGAACGAGGTTACCTGCCGGGAAGTTTTGAAGTAAGAACAGAAAGCGACATCATTGTTACAATTGTTACCCGCTTAGAAATAAAACAAATACAAGATGCCGTAATGGAGATTGATCCCAGGGCATTTATTTATGTACAAAGCATCAAAGAAGCAAGCGGCGGTATTTTAAAAGCAAAGGTCCATGCAAAATGATCTGCCCATGCAAAATTTTGTAATTGACTTATTGAAAAATAAGATTCCTGCCTCTTACTTCTACCATAATTATGCACATACATCCTACGTAACAGATAAAGCGATTGAAATTGGTTTACAGGAAAATTGCAGCCAAAATGAATTAACCTTATTAAATGTTGCCGCACTATGGCATGATACCGGCTTCATCAATACTTACACCGGCCATGAAGTGGAAAGCTGCGCATTGGCAAAAAAATATCTACCTGGTTTTGGTTATACTGATGATGATATAAAAAAAATAACCGGGATGATAATGGCTACAAAAATCCCTCAGTCTCCTAAAAATAAATTAGAAGCCATCATTGCTGATGCTGACCTTGAATATTTGGGTACCATTACTGCAGCTGAGAAAGCGAATGATCTTTTTAAAGAATTACAAGTTTTAACCCCTACATTCAATGAAGCTGCCTGGAACCAAATGCAAATTTCTTTTTTACAAGAACACCACTACTTTACACCGTATTGTATAAAAAATAAAGAGCAATTGAAAAACGCTTACCTTAATACCCTCATTCAGTTTGCAGAATAAGTGTTGACATCAGGTTTTGTAAAATCCTTTATTCAGAAAATCTACTTAGTTGATCATTCAACAACCTATTGCCGGAACCATGGATTATCGCCTGAATCATTCATTAATGGATTAAAGGATTACACAGAAATGGAGAACCTTTCAAAATGAAATTATCCATGAAATCTATCAATCAGATTTAAATCCGTGATTATTATTTGAACCACTAATTATAGGATCAAAGAATTCCGTAGAAAAGTAAAACCATCTGATATGAAAATATCCGTGAAATCCATCAATCCGTTTTAAATCTGTGATTCAAACAGTATACGCACATCGTGGTGAAATAAAGGTGGAAACGAACAAAAGAGAGGGGGCACAATTGGCACAGGGCAATATTATTGACGTCATAACCGGGGTTGACAGCGCTACTGCTTCACTATTGGATTACCATTTAAATAACCATCAAAATGATACGACAGCTATCTGTTTCTCTTTACTTAATCATAATGACCTCCTTATCGCTTGCACAAGAGCCAACCATAGATAGCAAAAAAATGGAAGCTGGAAGAAAGAATCCCGACAGCAACTTTGTAAAATATCTATCTGAAAGAGCTATGGCTTATTCAAAAACGACTGTAAAAAATGATTCTGCTGAAATTTTACTTACGGAAGGTATTATGATTGCTGAAAAAATTGGGTACATCAATGGGCTATCAGAAACAAGAGAAGCACTGGCGCAATTTTATTATCAAAAAGGGAAGTTAAGCCCATCATTAAGTTTGTTATTAAAAAATGACGCTATGGCTATACAGGTGGGCGACAGTACAAGACAATTCACTAATCTGCGGCTGACAGCCATGATTTATATAAGGATCGGCGATACGAATATGGCACGAAATGTTTTAAACCGAAGGCAAAATATATTAGACAACAAAGGTATCAAAGGATTAAAGGATACCAGTTATCATGTGTTATCTCAGTATAATAGCCTGGCAACTTTCTATAGTCTTCCGCAGATAAATAAGTTGGACTCCGGTGAATACTTTTATAGAAAAATATACCTGCTCGGTACAAACACCGCTGGTGCCAACCTATGGACACAACTAAGCAATGCCGGCCTTGGTAAATTTTATACTTCTAAAAAAATGTACGATTCCGCTTTTTATCATTATAAGCTTTCCCTTGTTGCAGCCAGTAAAGTCAATAGGTTTGATAACTACTACGGGTTTGTAATTGCTTTAGCAGATTCATATCGCCAATCCGGGCAATTAGATTCGGCTTATCATTATGCTTATAAGGCGTATCGTGAAGCATCCGAATTTTCCTATATAGGGTTGATGGCTTCCTCGAGTGGTCTATTGGCTACGCTGTATAATCAGCAACAGCGATACGACAGTGCTGTTAAATACATGACTTTTGAAAGACAGTATAAAGACAGTATAATCGGGCAAGAAACACTTAAAAATATACAGGTGCTAACCAGTGAGCAGCAGCTAAAAAAATTAGAAACAAAAAGAGAAAAGGAAGAAGCCATCAAAGACTATAAAGCCACTTTAAGAAATAATTTTTTTATTGGAGGACTGCTATTACTGCTAATGGTTATTGGTTTATTGTATCGTATAATTAAACAACGAACGCAATCAAAAAAACAAATAGAAACTGCTTACAACGATTTAAAAGCCACACAATCGCAACTAATCCAATCTGAAAAAATGGCCAGCCTTGGTGAACTCACTGCAGGCATTGCTCATGAAATACAAAATCCTTTAAACTTTGTCAACAACTTCTCCGATGTTAACAAAGAATTACTGGAAGAACTGAAAGAAGAAGCTGATAGAGGAAATATTGATGAAGTAAAAGCAATTGCCAGTGATGTAATTAGTAATGAAGAAAAAATAAATCACCATGGTAAACGTGCAGATGCCATTGTAAAAGGAATGCTGCAACACAGCCGCAACAGCGGTGGTGTAAAAGAACCAACCGATATCATTGCTTTGTGTGATGAATACCTCCGCCTCTCTTATCATGGCTTGCGGGCAAAAGACAAATCTTTTAATGCAACAATGAAAACTGAATTTGATAAGAGTCTTCAAACGATCAATATCATTCCGCAAGACATTGGAAGGGTTGTTTTGAATTTAATCAACAATGCTTTTTATGCAGTGGATGAGAAGAAGAAAAAAATAGCCCCCCAACCCTCCCGCCTTGGCGGGACAGGCT
>JBBQTL010000333.1:0-4638 GCA_038213285.1 Chitinophagales bacterium | reverse complement strand
ATGGTATGCCATCAGCAAGCCGGTGATGATTCTTAGCAATACCAATCCGTTGGTTTGCCAGAGTGGTTCGGTGGAAAATAGTTTGTTCATTTTATTATTTTAAAGCTTCCTCTTTTTCTTTTTCTAAAAAGTTGGCGCTTTCGCCAATGCCCACTGTTTGCCATTGAAGCAACGCACAGTTGCTTTTGTACTGGCAATTACTATTGATTGCTTTTAAACCCCAATTTTTTCAACCCGCCCTGTACTTCCGGACAACTCATAAATAATTTCCACAATAAACCGCTTCGGTAGTTTTCTATCATCACAATAATGGGTCCCTGGTCTATTGCAAGGTGTGATGTTGCATACCAGTTTTTAGTTTCATTAAAGGCATCTGTAAATCCATATTCACTCCATATTTTATCTCCCAGATCGTAGTAAAAATGTTTGAGTGCCTGCATAGAATATTCGGGGGTGTAGGGAAAGGCGCTTAATGCTGCTGTTGGAGAAATGGTCCCTAAATCTTCGGTAGGAGAATGCGCTGCGTAACCATTGTAGGTATCACTTGCCGTGAGTCCCCAGCAGTTTTCCCCATAGCCTTTATATGCTTTTGGATTATCGATACAATACGCCCGATTAATGAGTGTATGGTTTGTATTTTGAATCCAGTAATCGGCATATTGGTCTTTTAACCCGTGAGGATTTAATCCTAAAAAAGAATACTGGGAAAAGAAGAGCGGGCCACCATAGTCAAACCCCAATGGCAGCGTGTACCCATAAAATTTTTTACCGTTTTTAAAGAAATTACTTTGTGCCCAACCCCTGTTATAAACAGCGCTGCTAACCGGATAATGTTCTCCGCTTGCTGCCAATACATACATGATTAAACATTCATTAAATCCCCGTACCGGGAAATTCATAGCCCAGCCGTTGTTTGGGCTCCAGTGCCAGTAAAGCACTTCTTCGCCGCCCTTGGTAAACCAGTTCCACTCAATATCCTTCCACATCCTGTTAATCCGGTTCCGTAAATCTCTTTCTGTATTATTATCGCCATTAAAATATTGCCTTGCACAAAGCAGCCCCTGAAAAAGGTAAGCTGTTTCTACCAAATCTGCCCCGTCATCTTTACGGCTAAAGGGGATAGTTTTGCCGGTAGCGCCGTTCATCCAGTGCGGAAATACGCCATGGTAAGCATCTGCTTTGGATAAAAAATTTATCATCTTCAATAAAAACTTTGCGGCCGTATCTCTGCTTATCCATTTTCTTTCTGCAGCTACAATTATGCTCATCACGCCAAAGCCTGTACCGCCGGTTGTTACAACTTCATTGCCATAATTGTATGCCTCATTACTTCTCTCTCTTGACATGCCGCTTACGGGATGTGCAAAGTCCCAGAAATAGCGGAAGGTTTGCTTTTGCACCACATCTAATAAGGCGCTGTCTGTAAGATTGGCGGTTCTTACTGATTGTTGAGCTTTTACCTGAGCAACAGCACTTAGATTTATAAGTGTAAAAGCAACGGTGATAATTAACCATTTTTTCATGTTGGCCAACTGAATTACTTAAAGAATTTATTAAAGGTAAGGAGCAGTAAACCCCAGATTCCGCATTCCGGTTTTTACTTCCGGGCAACTGGTCAGTAAATCCCAGATCAAACCGCTTCTGAAATTCTCGATCATTATTATGATGGGGCCCTGGTCAATTGCCAGTGTTGAATTGGCAAACCATGGATCGTTTAATTTAAAGGCATCATAAAATCCGTATTCACCCCATATTTTATTTCCCAGTTTGTAATAAAAAAATTTCAAAGCTGCCATTGATTCTGCTGGTGTATATGGCATGGAAGACAACGCAGCAGTGGGTGAAATTACACCAGGGTCATTATTTGGTTCATTGGCATTGTACCCACCTGGAACGTCGCTGGCAGTAAGCCCCCAGCAAAGATTACTGTATCCAAACCATCCACGGGGATTGGCTTTACAGTATTCATAATTTATCCTGGTATGGTTTATTGCCTGCGTTTGATAATTGGCATAAGCATCCTGCAATCCATTAGGATTAATTCCTAAAAAAGAGTAATGTTCAAAAAACAAAGGGCCTCCATTTGCTGGCCCTAACGGCAATGGATAGGTGTAATAAATATTATTATTCCTCATGCCTCCATTGTTTGCCCAGCCATTATCATACACAATACGGGGAATGGCATTGGTTCTGGAAGAGGCAGCCATTATATATGTTGTCAACGCTTCGTTCCAGCCCCTCACCTGTGCATTTATTACAAAGCCCCTGTCGGGGCTCCAGTGCCAATACAAAACATTTTCACTACTTTTTCTAAACCAGTTCCATTCAACAGCGTCCCATAGCTGGTTTATCTTTGTTCTCAGTTCAATTTCGCCGGCATTAGTTGCACTGTTAAAATATTGCCTGGCTGCTAATAATCCCTGCATCAGAAAAGATGTTTCAACAAGATCAGCACCAGTATCATTGGTACTAAACGGTATAGTTGTCCCTGTTGCTCCATCTATCCAATGTGCAAATGCGCCATGGTAGGAGGTACAATTATTTTTATAAAAATTTACAATTTGTAATACCCTGGCCAACCCTTCGGCCCTGGTAATAAAATTTCGTTTAATGGCAACCGGTATAGCCATTACGCCAAAACCTGTACCGCCTGTGGTGACAAGGTTGCCGGAGGTATTTCTTTCCCTGGCAGCACCCGAAACCGGGTGGCCAAACTCCCAAAAATATTTAAAGGTTTGCTTTTGAACAAGGTCGAGCAAAACAGAGTCGGACACCAATGGAAATTTATCAGAAGAATCTATTTTGGTGACAAATTTTGAATTGTATTGGGATTGAATGATGGTATTGCCGACCGACTTTAAATTGCCTGACACAGTTACAACATATTGAGTGATTGCAGCTAAGGGAGACTGGGGCTGAATAAGCAGGTTACTATCTCCATTCTGGTAAGTAAAATTAACGGGTACTATAGTAGTAGCATTCATCAATACCCGTACACTACCGGCAACAACATTACGGTTAACCGGAGCCGAAAAGGATAGTTTTATTACAGGGTTATAGTCTGTATTAAAATAGGTAGAGGAAGTAATTCCATTAACTGAAATCGCTCTGACTGCAAAGATTTCTGGAGAGGGAGTTGCTGAATTATTTTTCTTACAAGAGAAAAATACGCACACGATCGCTGCAAAAAAAACTAACTGGTATTTCATATCAAAGTAATTATATCGGAGATAATATTTATTAGGTAAATAATTATACCAAAATGAAATTCATTTTAGGCCAATGAGGCAAGGCTGAAATTCAAGCTTGGCTTTTGTGCCGATGGTATTTGGTATTTACCGACCCTTGCAGATTTATATCGGTTTTGGACTGATTATAAAGTTATATCGGTATAAAATGTCTGGAAGGTAAAATACAAAAGGCTGCCTGATAAATTACAGGCAGCCTTTTATAAAATGAATAATCTTATCTACCAGCATTGCCCAATTTCCATATTGCCTTTATCTCATCTGCTGACAATAATTTGTTAAAAACTCTCACTTCATCAATCTTACCTTTAAATGGCTGAGTCCAGGTATCGGGAGTAACTGTTTTACCAGGAATATTATTATACCAGCCTCCGATGATCACCTCACCGGCTGTATATTTAAAAGAATTGGTCCCCCTGTTTTCGAAATTTAGATTACTTACCAAAACAGTATCAGCATATATCCTGAAAATACTTTGGGCTCCACTTCCCCCTGCCGGATTATAGGTTGTTATCAAGTTTACCCATTGGTTTGTACCAGCTTTTTTTACCACTTTATATTCTGTACCTACAATACCATAATTGTTGATATTATCTTGAGTACCTCCATTTAAGTCCTTGTAAATGGATTTTACAGACATAGTATCACTTGCAACCATGTATTGGCCAGCTTCTACCATAGCTGTTAAATTACCAAATAACTGATTAGGAATGGTACTTTGGAAATAAGAATAAGGAAAATTGTTTAGCGGAGGATTTCCGCCGTCAGCGCCGTTATTAGCTACCTGTACCCATGCACTTAAAGTAAATGCCTGGTTAGTACTTAAGGCACCCAATGCACTTGCATAATAAAGATACCCTCCATCAAGTTGAACACCCTGTCCTTTTACCCCGGCAACATAACTTGCATTTACACTGGCGGTTGGCGCTGTGCCGGTTTTCTTTTCTGCGCCTGCACCATCCAGCGGCCAGTAAGCTACCAGGTTAGCGGAAGCTACCTCATCCGAATTATTGTACCCGTCAATAGCGGGTAAAGCCACGTCTTCATCTTTTTTGCAGCTGCCTATTACTACTAAAGACGAAGCGGCAAATGCTAGAATTACTTTTGATACATTTTTCATTTTTGTTTGTTTTATAAATTAATAATTGATTTGTTTACTGTTTTATAGATTTATAATAAGTACGTTTTTATTTAATAATTCGGATTTTGTTGCAACCTGTTACCACTTAACTGTATCTGGTGTTGTGGTATCGGAAAGAGATCATGTTTGGGTGAAATGTAGGGTTTACCTATTGCCTGCAATACTGCTGCGGCACGGCCAGTCCTCCTGAGGTCAAATGTGCGGTCATGCTCAAATGCCATTTCTACTCTTCTCTCTTTGTAAATGGAA
>JBBQTL010000332.1:0-4675 GCA_038213285.1 Chitinophagales bacterium | reverse complement strand
AAAGATAAAAAAGACCTGGTAACAAGGATTAAATCTTCGCTTGCAAGGCAATTATGGCGCAATGAAGGCTTTTATGAAATGATAAATAAAGATGACAATTCCGTAAAGAAAGCGATTGAGGTGTTATCAAAATAATTAAGCCCCCAATTTGGAGGCTTAATTTCTTTCGTAAACAAAACTTGGTTTACGTCTTGGGTAAAGAAGATTCTTTCACCAGGTGATTAATCGAATTCAAAGGATACTTGGATCATAAACGGATAACAAAGTTCCGAAAAACAATGGTAAAATCCTGTAGCAGATCTGGTCAACTATTTGTAGCCGGTGTTCTACTTCCAAAATGCGCAACGGGAGTGATTAAACGATTGATTGGCGGTTAATTTTTTAATTTCCTGATAGCATATCCGATTTATTCATTTTACCGAAAAACAGTTTTATTAACTTCACTAAAAAATTGACTACATGTGGCTCAATAATATTTTAGAAACCATTGGTAATACACCATTGATCAAAATAAATAAGATTACAAAAGACCTTCCCTGTACAGTATTGGCAAAAGTGGAATATTTTAACCCGGGCAATAGTATTAAGGACCGCATGGCGGTAAAAATGCTTGAGGTAGCCGAGCAGGAAGGGAAAATAAAACCTGGCGGTACTATTATAGAAGGTACCAGTGGCAATACCGGAATGGGGCTTGCTCTTGCTGCCTGTGTGAAGGGGTATAAATGTATTTTTACCACTACCGATAAACAATCAAAAGAAAAAGCGGATATATTAAAAGCGATAGGCGCCGAAGTAATTGTATGCCCTACCAACGTAGAACCAGAAGACCCCCGGAGCTATTACTCGGTGAGTAAAAGACTGGCATCTGAAGTACCCAATAGCTGGTACGTAAATCAATACGACAATTTAGCCAACCGGTTGGCGCATTATGAACAAACTGGCCCCGAAATATGGGAACAAACAGAAGGCAAAGTAACGCACCTGGTAGTAGCAACGGGAACAGGTGGTACCATTGTGGGAACAGGTAAATACCTGAAAGAAAAAAATCCCAATATTAAAGTATGGGCCATTGATAGTTATGGTTCGCTGTTAAAAAAATATTTCGAAACAGGCGAACTGGATCATAAAGAAGTTTACCCCTACATCAGTGAAGGCTTTGGTGAAGATTTTGTGCCGGCCAATTATGATATGAGCGTAATTGATGAATTCACTAAAGTGACTGATAAAGATGGCGCCCTGATGGCCAGGCGCATCGCCAAGGAAGAAGGCATTTTTTGCGGATACAGTGCAGGCAGTTGTTTGCAGGGCATGTTACAATTAAAAAGCCAATTGAAAAAAGACGATGTAGTGGTGTTAATTTTTCATGACCATGGCAGCCGGTATGTGGGTAAAGTATACAATGACCAGTGGATGCTGGAAAGAGGATTTTTAGAGATGAAAACATTTAAAGACCTGATTAATGGAAGGGGTACCCAACGGCTGATTATGCTTTCGCCGGAACAAACCGTATCGGATGCCATCGAATTGATGAAAAAATATGATATTGAAAATATACCGGTAATGAAGGATGGAAATAATGCTGGTGCGATTTCAGCAGGTGGCCTCTTCAATGAAATATTGAACAATGCTGGCATTAAAACCCAAACCGTTGAATCCGTAATGGAAAGGGCTTATCCGGAAGTAGCCTTTGACACACCGGTTGAACGTTTGAGTGCATTTATCACCAGGGAAAACGGCGCGGTTCTCAGCAAAGATGAAACGGGTGCATATCATATTGTTACCAAGTATGATATTATTCAAAGCCTTTCAAAATAACCGCCGGGGTATATTTACTTATTTGCTAAAACATAGATGAATGCTGCATTTCATCCATGCGACATTCTTTTTTACAACAGGCAGGCAGACTGCCCTGGTAGTATAATTACCTGTTTGAAACCCGTATCAATACGCAGGACGAATGGAGTATTACGCAGACGCCCCGTATTTACTGAATGTTGAAAAAAGAGCAATCTTGCGCTTGTTACAAAAGCAGAACTGTCGCATCTTTGTGTCAGAAGTTGATTGATAGGAATTAAAAAATATCAATCATATCCAACAATCCTGATAGACCGAGTAGTTAGTAGTTTCAAATCCAACTATCGCTGAAAAGCAAAACGATCCAATATCAGTCAACTTCTTTTTGTTTAAAATTACAGGTGTCTAAACGACATTTAAAAATAAAACCAATACACTGAAGAATACCCCTAAGATCTACACCCTGTTGGAAAACTAGAAACCAATATCCCGGTCTATGCCGTAAGAAGCGATGATGACCACGAAAGCCGAAAAGACAATATCCTGGTTTATGCTATAAAAAGCGATGATAACCAAAAACCAACGAACCAATATCCTGAGCCTATGCCGTAAAAAGCGATGATGGCTAAAAGAAGAACAAACACTGAAACCAGGAAAAATTATTACAGTAATCCATTCTGGCCGGGAGCAATCCCAAAGAAGCATCCAATCCTTGAAAAACCGACATGTTGATCCCAATTGTAACTTCCACATACTATGAAAAACTAATAGTTGTGGAAGTTTTTTATTTTTCCTCCTTTTGTACTTTCCGCCTATAGTATTTATTGTCAGGCAAAGTACCTCCCCCAACAATTTGGTCATTCATCTAGTGATTAAAACCTTTGTGTTGAACACGACGCCTATCTCACTTTTAGAACCCGGGTTGGAAATGATAACATTGAAAAAAAAACAGGTTCTACATTGTATAAGTATGGGAAAGACTATCATAAAATAGATGGATATAATAAAGCTGTACCAACATCATATTCCACAAACTTTTCCGGGTAAATAAAATTGAAAAAATTTTACAACTTTCAAACATTGCTACGCCAATCAGATGAAAAGAAGTAAAAAGAAACAAATCACGAAATGTATCAAACCTCACCATCAAGCTTTTATGATAAACATTACACGACGAAATCGTATAATTACGCCACACCTCAACGTAAACACCCCATGCCATCTGCTGAATTAATACTACTCCTACAGTAATTACTGTAGTAATAAAATAGAGCAATTCCGCTCTAATTTATTAACCATAACTGTTGCACCTTTGTGTCAGAAGTTGATTGATAGGAATTAAAAAATATCAATCATATCCAACAATCCTGATAAACCGAATAGTTAATAGTTTCAAATCCAACTATCGCTGAAAAGCAAAACAATCCAATATCAGTCAACTTCTTTTTAAATCCTTTATCCTAACGGCCCAAATGGCCATTTGAAGAACTTAGTCCAAAAAAAACCAAGTATCCGTTATCCTGAAGAAGACAACGAATATCCGAATCCAAAAGAAAACCAACCGAATCCAACATCCTAAACTGTTGAAAGACAGAAAGACCGAGCACACTGAAACCAGGAATAAATTATTTCTGCAGAGGTAACCCCTCAAAAGCTTTATTGATCCCAACGAAAATCTCCTTCGGGAAGATTTTAACAACATTACTCCTACATTTATTGATTGATCAAATAAATGTGGGAGTTTTTTATTTTATTAAGTGCCCGCTATCTAATTTTACCGGATGATTTTACAATCGGTTAAAGATTTAAGCATTGCACCCAGGCGGATTGTATCTCTTGTTCCATCCCAAACCGAATTACTTCATTATCTAGGTCTCGACGCCATAACCTTCGGCATTACCAAATTCTGTGCTCATCCTGCGTCATGGCAGGTTTCAAAAACGATCATTGGAGGAACTAAAAATCTGAAAATGGAGAAAATTAATAAGTTACAACCCGACCTGGTGATAGCCAACAAAGAAGAAAATGTAAAAGAACAGGTTGAAGCATTGGCACAAAATTACCCGGTTTGGCTTACGGATGTAAACAGCCTTACCGATGCCTTGCAAATGATATTGGATATTGGAGCGCTAACCAACACATGTGTGAAAGCCCAAAATTTAACGAAAAAAATCAGCGATGATTTTTCAACAATCCCCCTTAATGAACCTGTCATTCCTGCTGCTTACCTTATTTGGCGAAACCCATACATGACCATTGGCGGCGACACGTTTATCCATGACATGATGAGCCGGTGTGGTTTGCAAAATATATTTGCTCATAAAAAAAGATATCCTGAAATTTCGATCGCAGAAATAAATGACTGCGATTGCCGGTTATTGCTTCTTTCTACCGAGCCCTACCCTTTTAATCAAACCCATATTAAAGAACTGGAATTTTTATTACCCGGCACAAAGATATTATTGGCCGATGGTGAAATTTTTAGCTGGTATGGCAGCAGGTTATTGAATGCTCCAGACTATTTCAGGAAACTATTAAATCAGGTACGTTTCATCGTGTGATTGGCACTACCCTTTTTTACATGACCTGCTTTTATAGGGATGGATTAAAGAAGCCCGCCGTAGTTGATCGGCAGAAACATACATTATTCAGATCGGGTAAATGTAAATCGTAAAACACATCGGGTCTGAAAAAAAGTGCTGTTCAAATAAGATTTCAAAAAAAGTCAAATTCACTTAATTTTGTAAAAAAACAACCAATTATGAGCAAATACAAAGCAGGCGTATTACACGGCGAAGAGTTAGAAGCGTTATACAACGACGCAAAAGACAACCAGTTTGCATTACCCGCCGTTAATTGCATAGGAACCAACACAATCAAT
>JBBQTL010000331.1:0-4691 GCA_038213285.1 Chitinophagales bacterium | reverse complement strand
CGCAACTTTCTTATTGAGTTGTACGGCCAGTTGTTCCAAACGGTCAGTGCGCTTGTGCAGCTTCTCATATTTGAGTTGACGCAACATTCGCTTGCGGGCGTCTTTGCTTACCCTTACTACATACAGTAGTTTGGTGCTGCCATCTTTTAACCGAATTAGGTCTTTACTAAACTGGTGGCCTAAAAAAACGAACGAAGATGGATAACTTTTGTTGACCAGTTCCGCCCGGTAGTTCTCGGTTTGTACCAGTCTGGTTTTCTCCGGATGCAATTCCAATCCACAGTCAAGCATCCGTTGTTTAACGAGCTTTAAAATGAATTGGGCAGCTGCTTCGCTGCAGGTGTGAATGATGATGTCATCAGCATAACGCTCGAACGCAAATTTGGCTCTTACGTGTTTGCCTATCCACGCATCAAAAACTACATGCAGGAACAGGTTACTAATCAACGGCGAAATCACCCCACCCTGAGGAACCCCTTTGGTGACTTCCTGCATACTGCCGTCAGGCATTTGTACAGGAGCCTTCAGGATGCGCCACAGGTAGCAGTGCAGCCATTTTAGCGTTGGGCAGAAATGCACTACCGCCTGCATTAATTTATCATGCGGTATGTTGTCAAAGTAACCACGGATGTCAAGGTCTATACACCAACTGTAATAGTCGGTATTGTACCGGCATTCGCTGATCGCTTCGTGTGCATTCTTACCACGACGGTACGCAAAGCTGCTGTCGTGGAAGTGTGGTTCCAGATATGGTTCCAACACGGCACGAAGTACTTCCTGCACAATCCGGTCTCGGATGCAGGGAATGCCGAGCGGCCGCTCACCGCCATCATCCTTGCGCATAACTACACGCCGGACGGCTTTGGGAAAATACGCTCCACTGCTGATCCTGTTCCAAATGCGGAACAGGTTGTGGTAGCGTTTGCGGTCAAACGCTTCCCAGTCTTCCATGTCTGCGCCGTGGGTGCCGTCGTTGAGCCTTACGGCTTGATAGGCTTGCCACACCTGGCGTTTTTCGATTGGTAATCGCATAACTTGTCTTTTGTGGGATAAGTGATGGTATCCTTTCCGCAGATTGTACCTATCACTTATTCCGGCTTCATAACTGCCAACCCCTTGGCTCCACCCCCATTACAGGGGTTTCATAGCTACTATGGGTTGGTCTGACTTCCTGTTGCTACATCAATAATCGGCTTGATGGCAAGACCACCTTGCGGTTTCTTTCCGGCAACAACAGGATCTCACCAGTTGATCAGTAACGCCCAGGTACAGCTCCTGCCGCCTTTACCCCGTAGGATAATATCCAACGGGGTGAACCCCGGAAGTCAAATGGCCAGCTCCGGTTTACTGCCGCCAAATTATTAAGGAATCCCATGTAACTCTTCCTTTCTGACTTCGCGTTACAAATATCGAGGCTTCGACCAGCGGTTTATCCGTATTCAGCTTTTGTACACATACCTGCATTCACTAATAGTGAAGTGCTTTACTCAAAACGCTCAGCACCCGTCTGTTACCAGACCAGCACCTTTGAGTGGTTTGCAACCTTTGTCCGGACAATAGGTTGCGAGGGGCCTTGAAATTCCCTCATCGTTACAGCTCCTCTGGCTGGTCACACACACTGCATTGCCAAAATGGAGGCTGACGGAAGTATATCAACCGTTGTACTTCTATCAGCCTTAGTGCTATATTTGTTCTGACGCTTTTCAAATGCCCCCACTTCGGCAATTTCTAAAACGTTACCTGCAAGCATAAACGCTTATTACAAATTTGAAATTTACACGTATCTTTGAAAAAATATAGCACGTGTTATGAATACAAAATTAACTTTGACAATAGAAGAAAAAGTGATAGATTCCGCAAAACAATACGCACAAAAAAAGGGAAAAAGTCTATCCCATATAGTTGAAAACTACTTGATGTCTATTACATCAAAAGAAATTAGCGATGAGTCAATTTCCCCCAAAGTGTTAAAGCTTATGGGAGTTATAAAACTGGCGGAAGATTTTAATTATAAAAAAGAATTAGGAACTATAATATCAAAAAAATATAAGTAATGAAAAATATTTTTTTAGACACTAATGTAGTTATAGACTTCTTAGCAGACCGTAGACCATTTTCATTGTTGGCAGCGAAAATATTCAACTATTCTTTACAAAGAAAAATAAAAGTTTATATATCTGCTGTCTCATACAATAATATCTATTATATCTTGCGACAATCCTTGACCGGAACCGAAACAATTAAACTCTTAGATGGGCTATCAGAAATGGCTGAAATAGCTGATGTTACAAAGGCTATAATTAAAACATCATTGAAAACGGATTTCAAAGATTTTGAGGATGCTATCCAATATAACTGTGCTTTGAGCATTAATAAACTCGATTTTATTGTGACTCGAAATTCAAAAGATTTCAAGAACAGTACTTTGCCTGTATTAACACCTGAAGAAGCAATTAGCTCGTTAGAAAATGCCAGCAGGTAACAATGCATTGCCAAAAGTCAAGGCTGGACATTGGAACACCGGCTGTAAATCACTGTCAGCTTTGGTTCCGGGCAAGAGTGTGTCACGAGAAACAAGTTGAATAACGCTTGTTCAATTGTATAAATGATGGCAGTCGGCCTGCCGTTCACGCCCTACAGCGGGAGTGTCCCCGTTGTTCATTAAAGCAGTAAGTAAAGAAGTAGAAAAAGAATATGCCGGGAATTTTGCAATGGAAATTATGAAGGATGGGAAAGTTGAAAAGGAATGGTTTTACACGAAGAATAAAAATATTAACAGAAATACCATTTTCCAGGTAGCTTCTTTATCAAAATTTGTATCTGCTGCGGGGGTTATGAAGTTAGTTGAACTGGAAAAGATAAACCTGGATACACTTGTAAACAGGTATCTTAAAAGGTGGCAACTACCCATTTCACAATTTGACAATCAACAAGTAACCGTAAGAAAACTTTTAAGCCATAATGCAGGTTTAACGGATGAACTTGGTTACGTTGGTTTTGAAAATAGAGATTCTGTTCTAACAATAGAATCTTCACTAACCAAAACAAAGGATGCAGATATTGGGATAAGTGGTGAAGTAAAAGTAGGAGTTGAGCCGGGCTCAAAATGGCAGTACTCTGGCGGCGGCTTTACTATCTTACAACTACTGGTTGAGGAAACCAGTGGACAATCCTTCGATGCATTTATGAAAGACAGCATATTCAAACCTTTAAATACGACCAGCAGCAATTATCTATGGAATGACTCACTAAACTATAGACTATGTAAGTTTTATAATACAGATCAATCACCTGCTCCTCATCATTACTATACATCATTGGCAGCAACTTCACTTTATACTTCATTAGCTGATTTGGAAAAATTTTTTCAACTTTTCTTAAAAGGGACAAATAATGAGCCAGCAGGCAGAGGAATACTTAGCCCTGCAACACTTTAATTAATGAGAACAGCTCATTGGGATATAATAGGTGAACGGATTTACGGTTTGGGTTGTATGCTATACATTGATATTGAAAACAGCGAAGACATTTTCGGACATGATGGAAAAAGCACTCCTCCTACCAATACCGCGATAAGAATAAATCCAATAACAGGTGATGGAATAATTGTTTTAGAAACAGGGAATCCTGGTTTAGCAACAAGCCTTGCAAGCGACTGGGTATTTTTAGAAACAGGAAAAACAGATACGCTACTTTTTATTATGCTTCTTGGAAAAATGATCAAAATTATTATCATTGAATTGTTGTTTATTGGAGTTCTTTTGATAACAATTGGAATAAAGCGCATGAAAAGAAAAACTGTAACGAAATAGCCAGCCGGGCGACGAATATATTTTTAGCTCAATGGGTTTTCGCAACAGTAACTTCAAACCATAAAAGAAACATCTGCGAAACCCCGCTGCCGAAAAGAGCCATCACCCGAATGCGTCCAACCATTGAATGAAAATGCTTAACAGGATTTGCATTCATCTTTCCTCCTTAAATTTCGGGAAGTGAATTCTTTTGTGTGTCGGCAGTAATACAAGTCGGGATTTCGCCAAAACAGCCGTTGCATTGGAAACTTTTCTGGGCGAAAACCGACTGGATAGGAGATTTTTCTTATATTTAAAAATCAACACATTTTATCTCAGTTTGCAAGCAAATATTATAGCTTCTTTAAAAATGAACTATACATGGAAAAAATATTACCAAAATCAAAAAGGCTGATCAATGCCTTGATAATTGTATTTATATCTTCCTCTACTTTACTCGGAACAGTTGAAAACACAAATGCCCAAGCCCCCGCAATCAGTTCGTTCAGCCCGGCATCGGGGCCTGTAGGTACCTTAATAACTATAAGTGGTACGAACTTTGGCAGCCCGACCGCCTTTAGTATTGGTGGTGTTAGCGCCATAGCCGTAAGCAATAGCGGCACAAGCCTGGTTGGTATGGTGATGCCGGGAGCAACAGCAGGCTTGGTGTCAATTACAACAGCGGATGGTACAGGAATTGGCGGAAGTAATTTTATCGTGACACCTACTCCATTCCCGGCTGTACAGCAGGGCGCCAAGTTAATAGGTGCCGGCAATACTGGTGCTGCCCGGCAAGGATATTCCGTTTCAGTGAGTGCCGATGGCAATACAGCCATTGTGGGTGGCTGGTTTGATAATTCAAATCAGGGAGCCGCATGGGTGTATACCCGCAGTGGCGGT
>JBBQTL010000330.1:0-4730 GCA_038213285.1 Chitinophagales bacterium | reverse complement strand
ATATTGCCTGCAAGAAGGTGGGATTCATGTATCGCGAATTCAAGTGGTTGTAACGGTTGCCCGTAGCCCACTGTAGCCGTTGTTGTGTGTTGTGCGGATGGCTATGCAGGGCTGTGGGTCACCAACAACTGATAATGGTGATGCCAATTAAATTAAATCAGAGAGCCAGGTTGTTGGTACGCTTACGCTCATTTTCAGCGCTGCATACACAACAACGGAGGTAGTGGGCTGAAGCTACCCCGGCTTCTCAATGGCTCATCAGAGATATTGCCTGCAAGAAGGTGGGATTCATGTACAGCGAATTCAAGTGGTTGTAACGGTTGCCCGTAGCCCACTGTAGCCGTTGTTGAGTGTTGTGCGGATGGTTATGCAGGGCTGGGTCACCAACAACTGATAATGGTGATGGCAATTAAATTAAATCAGAGAGCCAAAAAGATATATACTTTATTAAAAAGCACTTATACAATTACAACCTGTTGGTGACAAATTGCGGATACTTTGGATAGATTCTTTTAATAAACTAAATTTGGATAAACGTATATAAAATGGTCTTGGTATTAAAAAAGGGAGCGACTAAAAAAGAAATTGATGCCATCCGTAAAAAGCTGGACAAATTGCCCACCAAAGGTGTTGATACAAAAAAATATTGTGGCGTCATTAAGTTAAAGGAAGATCCATTGGACATACAAAAAAAGATGAGAGATGAGTATGAATAAATTTTGCTTGATACAAATGCAGTGTTATATATTCTTGCCGGCGATGAAGTTTTAGCGGATTTATTAAATGGTGAAAGGCTATCTGTATCCATCATTACTGAGATGGAGCTGCTGAGTTACAAAAATATTACCCCAAAGGAAAAACAACAGATAAAGAATTTTTTGGCTGATTTTGTTATCGTAAATATTAATGACGAAATAAAAGACCAGGAGATCGAAATTAAAAAGAATACTCATTTAAAATTACCCGACAGTATAATAGCGGCGACAGCGATTATATTGGGCGTTCCTCTTGTAACTTCTGATGAACAATTTAGAACACTTGAAAAAATGGATTTGCTTTTTTATGAAAAATAGGAATGTTTTATACTAGATTATTTTAACGGTGATAGCATTTTAAGTGAGCCAATAAATATTCCGCAGCTAAATCATGTCATTAAAAAAATAAATTGTATTTACTGATACAAAAAACTTTATGGCCAAATCGATGAAAGAAATTACTGCAGCCGACGAAGTAATCATGAATTAGATTTATGTGTTACGGGGGCAAAAAATAATGATAGACCGCGATTTAGCATTGTTATACGAAGTGGAGACTAAGCGATTAAAAGAAGCCGTTCCAAGAACCAAAAAAAGGTTTCCGAAGGTTTTTATGTTCGATATGAATAAAAAAGAGTTGGAAAAATGGAGGTCGCAATTTGCGACCTCCAAAGAAGATAGACAAGGATTGCGGTACACACCATTTTGTTTTACAGAACAAGGCGTTACAATGTTTAAATTGCCAATAAAGGACCACAGCGGTCTCACCCCAAATCCCGCATAATAATTTCCAATCATTCTTTTCAACAATAAGAAATGGTTAACTGAATAAGGCATTAAATTGCATGGACGAAAATCACCCATCATGACTCACGAAGAATCCCGTCTTGCACAGCACTACAACAAAACCGCCAACTGGTTAAAGTGGGGCCCGTATTTATCGGAAAGGCAATGGGGAACCGTGAGGGAGGACTACAGTGCCGATGGAGACGCATGGAACTATATTTCGCATGACATGGCCCGCAGCAAGGCATACCGCTGGGGCGAAGATGGGTTGGCTGGTTTTTGCGATCATCAACAAATACTCTGCATCAGCCTTGCATTATGGAATGGTAAAGACCCCATCATAAAAGAACGCTTATTTGGCCTCACCAATACAGAAGGCAACCATGGCGAAGATGTAAAAGAATTATACTACTACCTGGATAGTGTACCTACACATAGTTACAATAAAATGCTGTATAAATATCCGATTGATGCCTATCCATATGATTTGCTGGTGACAGAAAACGGGCAGCGGACAAAGCTTGAGCCCGAATTTGAATTAACAGATACCGGTATTTTTAACGAGGACAAATACTTTGATGTATTTGCAGAGTACGTAAAAAACACCCCGGATGATATCCTGATCCGATACACCATTTACAACAGGAGCAATGAAAATGCAAGCCTGCATATTTTGCCGCAATTGTTTTTTCGCAATACCTGGAGCTACGATACAGAACAGGTACATCCATTGATTACCTTAATCGGCGATAATACGCTCCTGCTGCAAAGCAATGAACTTGGAAACCTTTATTGCTATGCCGATGTGGCGCCTGAGTTTTTATTAACCAATAACGAAACCAATACCCAGCGGTTATACGAGGTAGAAAACAATACTCCCTATTGCAAAGATGGATTCAACAATTTCCTGGTGCATCAGCAAATAGAAGCAATCAATCCGATGCAAGAAGGCACTAAGGCAGCGGTGTGCTATCAACCGGAAGTACCCGCCGGGGGCAGTATTGAAATCAGGCTCCGTTTGTGCAATTCAAAATTGACCGGGCCATTCAGCGATTTTAATACAATCATTACCAGCCGTATCAACGAGGCGGATGAATTTTACAATAAGAAGCACCTGCCGGATTTAAGTGGAGATGAAAAAATGGTACAAAGGCAGGCCTGGGCCGGTATGCTTTGGGGTAAACAGTATTATCAATTCAATATGAATGTATGGCGAAATGGCGATCCCGGGCAGGAGCCTTTACCGCCGGGCCATAAGAATTCAAGAAACAGCCAGTGGAAACATTTCGTATCAGCCGATATCATTTCCATGCCCGATAAATGGGAGTATCCCTGGTTTGCTGCATGGGACCTGGCTTTTCATACGGTAGCCTTTTCTTTAATTGATATTGATTTTGCAAAATCGCAGCTCCGGCTATTACTGAAAACCGAATATATGCATCCCAATGGGCAATTGCCTGCCTATGAATGGGATTTTAGTGATGCTAACCCACCCGTGCATGCATTTGCTGCATGGAAAATTTACCAGGTAGAAAAAGAGTTGGGCGGCAAAGGAGATGTTTATTTTTTAGAAGCAGTGTTTCAGAAGTTGTTGCTGAATTTTACCTGGTGGGTAAACCGGAAAGATAGTAACGGCAATAACATTTTTGAGGGCGGATTTTTGGGGCTTGACAATATTGGTATTTTTAACCGCAGCGCACCGGTGCCGGGTGGTGGTCATTTGGAACAGGCAGATGGAACCAGTTGGATGGCGATGTATGCGGCAAATATGGTTCGGATTTCACTGGAACTGTCATTGCATAACCCGGTATATGAGGCCATGGCCATTAAATTTGCACAACATTTTTTATTCATTGCAGGTTCCATCACCAATATGGGAGAAGATTCTGAAGGGCTATGGGATGAGGAAGACGGATTCTACTACGATCTGTTGAAAATGCCCGATTGCAGTTTTAGAAGATTGAAAGTAAGAAGTATGGTGGGGTTGATACCCATGTTTGCCACCATCATTTTTGATGAAACTGCCTGGAAAACGCTGCCTCATTTTGAGAAATGCATGGATGACTTTAGCAAACAACGGCCCGACCTGGCTGCACTGGTAAGCTCCTGGAAAGATTGTAAGGGAAATGACCAGCACCTGTTATCGCTGCTGCGTGGCCACCGCCTGAAATTATTATTGCGCCGTATGCTCGACCCTGCTGAGTTCCTGTCAGAAAATGGGATTCGTTCCGTATCAAAATTACATGAAGAAAATCCCTACGATCTTCGGCTGGATGGTGCTGATTACTGTGTGAAATATATACCTGCGGAGAGTGATATCAACATGTTTGGTGGCAATAGTAACTGGAGAGGGCCTGTCTGGATACCGCTTAATTTTCTCATCATTGATGCGCTTTATATTTTGCACGATTATTACACCAGTGATTTCAGGGTAGAGTATCCAACCCATTCAGGAGAATTTTATTCGCTGGCGGAAATTGCCTCATCGCTTGCCGGAAGATTGAAAAGCATTTTTCTTAAAAATGAAAAAGGCGAACGGCCCGTATTCGGAGGACAGGATAAATTTAACCATGATCCATATTTTAAGGACCATATTTTATTTTATGAGTATTTTAATGGGGATAACGGAAAAGGCCTCGGCGCTTCGCATCAAACAGGCTGGACTGGCCTGGTAGCCGTTTTGGATCACCTGGTGAATAGCAATTTCAAAAAATGATTTTGTTCATCTGCCTAAAGGATTTAAAACAAAGCAGGTTGAGGTAGCCTGGCGCTTTTATAATTCGTAAGTGGAAATATAGTTTTCTATCTTTTCAAATGGCAGCAATACTTCGCAATGGATAAATTGGTGACTTTGCAATTCGCTCCATAAAGATTAAAAGTATCCGCCGCTGAGGACGACGCCACCTAAGCTTAATCGTAGTACTTCTGCCTGACTCATAAAAAATCTAACTCACGGTTTTTATCCATTATGCAGTTAACAAAAATTTTTATTCCAGGCTGCTGTTTGTGTTTTAAAATCAAACCTGTGCAGGGATAACTGCAATCTTCTGTTACCAAGTTGCCTTCGCTAACATGTACAACAAATTACTTTAATCAATCATCTAAGGGATATTTTCTTTCACTAAATTTGAATAGTCAAAAATATCGCAGTGTATGTATTGAAAACAGGAGGATGTTTCAAAATTAACC
>JBBQTL010000329.1:0-4817 GCA_038213285.1 Chitinophagales bacterium | reverse complement strand
TTTACAGCAAACCATCTACCATTGAAGAAGTAGCCGCAACGGTTGTAGACAGGGTGTTGGACCTGGCTGGGCTGGATATAAAAACATATAGATGGCAAAGCCCCCTGTCCCCCGAAGGGGAAACCTAGCAGGAGTTACCCTTATATACAGGATACTCCGTTAAAGTAATAACTCTTTTATCTTAAGAATATATACTTAAAATATTAAAACGAACTATTGTTCAAAAAAGAAAAGCAATTAAATTCATTAGAGTCTAAAATTCCCCCTCGGGGATTTAGGGGCTTCTACCTCAAATCAACCACTTCCACTCCTGGGTATTTTTTTGAATCAAACAGGAACTGGGCATCATTTACAGCGGCATTGGTATTCATTTTCGCCACAGAATAAGTATAAATATTACCTGCTTTTTCGTAAACTTTTGTACTGGTAATGGTTTGGGTTTTTTTATCTACACTTACCAGCACTTTAAAAAAGGGTTTGCTTTTATCAATCGGCGTTAATTCTATTTGTTGCACCGTTCTTCCCGCAATTTTTGCATCATCGTTCAACTTATACAAAAAATCCTTGTCGTAAAAATTGGTGAATATTTTCTGAGGAGTGAGCGAATTGGCGGATGGATCTATCTTAGTAATGGTTAATTCATTGGTAGATTTATCGTATGTAGAGATATTACTCCCGTCACAAAAAATCTCCTGCCCTGTTACACTTACACGATATTTAGTTCCTTTCATATAAACCATCCCCGATTTGGTGCCCAGGTTTTTACCGGCACTATTTTCTATTTTCAGTGAAAAGGCGGATTGTACAGATTTAAAAGTTTTAAACTTTGCACTCACTGCATCCAACACTTTTTTAGCTTCCGGATCATTTTTCCCCATTCCTTTTGGCTGTGCATAAGAAGTGGCAAGGCAAACCAATGACAAAACAACACTTGTTAAAAAATTTTTCATTTGATTGTATTTTAAAGCGATCCTTTTTTTAGGAGCCGCAAAGATAAGTGAATAGACGCGTTTATATAAACCCGGTTTAATACCAATTACGAATGAACTGTTAATGTAATGTCAACAAAAAATAATTACCATGCTCATACGTTAAAATTTAATTGCATTGCGTATTTTGCAAACACTTCAACACTCAACATCCCAACTCGACAATTGATTCAATTGTATAACCACTAATTCATTTTATATGATGGAAAAAAATATTGCCCTCTCACAAAGGGAATTCTATACCCCTTCGTCATTTACGAAATTACTTTGGTGGCTGGCTACAGCGGAAAAGGAATTACTGGTGGATGCGGTGGTAGACCGTAACCGGTACCGGATAGTTGGTATGACTGTACTGGCTACCTGGGCATTCGCCACGCTGGCCTGGACTTATTTTTTCACAACCGTTACCGCAAATGTATGGATTGCCTTGCCCCTGGGATTTTTTATGGGGTTTATTATACTGACCATCGACCGGGCGTTGATAAAAGGGATTAACAGGTTTAATAAAAACCGGTTGCTCCCCCTGCTGTTCAGGGGATTGCTGGCAGTAACGATTGGTGTATTTATGGCCCAGCCGGCATTGTTATACATGTTCAAAAAAGAGATCCGCTTACAAACCTCGCTGGATAATGAAAAAAAGAAAATGTTTAAAAAGCAGGAACTGGATTCTTTGTATAAAAGCAGGAAAACGGAATTGATGTCGCAAAAGGAGCAGTTGCAAAAAGAGAACAGTGCCAAATATGAAGATGTGGCGGTGGCAAGAAATAATTTCCTGTCAGAAACCGATGGCAGTGGGGGAACAGGTAAAGTAGGGATTAAGGATATTGCGATTGCCAAAAGGAATGAATACCAGAAACTGGATGGTGAATACCAACAGTTGCTTGCGCAAAACCAGCCGAAAATTACAGAAGCGGATGCTGCATTAAAAACAATCGCTGAAAGTATCAAGGGCGAAGAGCAGGCTTTTACCAATTATTTCAACGATGGATTTTTAACCCAGATTGAAGCCCTGAACAACCTCATTAAAGACAACAATGCATTAAAATACCGTTATTATTTACTGGTAATTATTTTATTATTGATTGAACTGATGCCGGTAATAGCCAAAACATTGTTACCTGCAGGTACCTACGATGAAAAAGTACAGTTAAGAGAGCAAATGGAAAAAGAGATCGCAAACAGCAATATCCGTAAGGAGCAGGAATTAAAGGAATTATACAATACCCTTGCACACCAGAATGATACAGAAGCCATTACTGCCTTTTTTAATTTAACTAAAGATGACAGAACCGAAAAGATAAAAGCGTTCAGTAAAAAATGGAAAGAGGAAGACCATCAAACCTTTGACGGATTTTGGGAAAAAGTAAAAAAAGAGATTTTGACCAAGCAGGAAAATTAGGTGGTGTATGGTGAATGGTGAATGATGAATAGAGCTTCTTTACCATTGATTATTCATCATTGCCCATCGCCTATTGCCCATTGCCCATTGATCACTGCCCATTGATCACTGCCCATTGATCACTGCCCATTCGCCATTAAATCATCTCACTCTGCAACAATGGGTTTTTGACTGATACTTTCCTATCACCAAACTCTTTAGCTGCTTTTATAAAGTTTACAAAAATTGGCTGTGGATTTTCTACCGTACTCTTTAACTCGGGGTGATATTGTACCCCAATAAAGAAAGGATGATTTTTCAATTCAATAATTTCTACCAAACCAGTACCAGGGTTTTTGCCACTTGCTATCATACCTGCCTGTTCAAACTGATCTTTATAGGCGTTATTAAATTCCCAGCGATGCCTGTGTCTTTCGCTGATGAGTGATTCGCCGTAAATGGTATGGGCCAGTGTACCTGGTGTAATTTCGCAAGGGTACGATCCAAGCCGCATAGTGCCCCCCTTTGAAGTAACTTTTTTCTGCTCCTCCATCAAGTCTATAACAGGGTTGGTGGTTTTAGGATCCATTTCGGTAGAATGCGCATCATTTAAATTCAGCACATTTCTTGCAAACTCAATTGCCGCCATTTGCATACCGAGACAAATACCAAAAAAGGGTAAATTGTTTTCTCTTGCATATTGTACGGCAATAATTTTACCTTCCACGCCCCTTTTGCCAAACCCCGGCGCCACTAATAGTCCATCCAGGCTTCCTAATTTTTCTGCTACATTTTCATCTGTTATAAACTCGCTGTGAACATTTACAATTTGCACCTTACATTCATTAACTGCTCCGGCATGCACAAAAGATTCAAGGATGGATTTATATGCATCCTGCAGTTCAATATATTTTCCAATTAAGCCAATGGTTACCTTTCCGGACGGGTATTTCAGTTTATCCAAAAACTCTTTCCATTTTCCAAGTTCGGGTGCAGAATACCCGTTGATATGTAATTTCTTTAATACAATTACGTCCAACCCTTCCTGCAATATCTTCAGCGGCACTTCATAAATGGAGCTTGCATCCATGGCTTCAATAACTGCTTCTGTTTTCACATTACAAAACAGTGCAATCTTTTTCCGGATTTCAAGATTGAGCGGCCTTTCCGTTCTGCAAACGATAATATCAGGATGCACACCATTTTCACTCAACAATTTTACACTGTGTTGTGTGGGTTTGGTTTTTAATTCTTTGGCTGCTTTTAAATAAGGAATCAAGGTTAAATGTACTACCAGGCAATCTTCTTTCTCCATTTCCCACTGCAATTGACGAACTGCTTCTACAAAAGGCAGACTCTCAATATCACCCACCGTTCCGCCTATTTCTGTAATTACAATATCATATTTTCCAGTACTGCCAATCAATAGCATCCTTCGTTTAATCTCATCTGTTATATGAGGGATTACCTGTACCGTTTTACCCAGGTAGGCTCCTTCTCTTTCCTGGTTGATAACCGTTTGATAAATTCTGCCGGTTGTAACATTATTGGCCTGGGAAGTGAAAATATTTAAAAACCGTTCGTAGTGACCAAGGTCAAGATCTGTTTCGGCGCCATCTTCAGTTACATAACATTCTCCATGTTCGTATGGGTTCAATGTACCTGGGTCGATATTTATATAAGGGTCAAATTTCTGGATCGTCACCTTTAAACCCCTCGATTGCAACAACTTTGCGAGGGAAGCTGCAATAATACCCTTACCTAAAGATGAAGTAACACCGCCGGTTACAAATATGTACTTGGTCATTGTTTATAATTAATTATGTTGAATAACTCGTTGAATTAGCATGAATAGAAACAACACAAATTTTGCCCCTTCATTTATCTTTTTCAAAAAAAGGAAAAATGAAAACAGTTTATGATACAACAAAATCTAAATTGATAAAATGACTATCCAAAAAATGACCAGCGGTTTTCAGAAATTCAGGAACTAATAAAAAAATCCGTGAGGTCATGCAAACTTACAGCGAATAATCCGGAGCATGAAATTTAGCTGCCAATTTGTGGAAAAATATACAAAGACGCTTTGAAGCCATTGATATTGATTAAATGTTAATACACGTAAATACTTGCGCTTTGCTAAAAAAAACCCGACTATCCGGATTATCAATTTTTAATCTTTCAAAAAAATATATATCAAAAACTTTTGTTTAGCAGATGGTTGCATCGTAATTTCATGACTTCTTTCTTAGTTTTCATAATTCAAATTAAACCTAAAGCAGATATATGGATTTAATTAAAAGCAGCTTTAAAGTAAAAGCTGATGAAATTGGTGCAGAAATTAAGGAAATGCTTAAAGTGCATGGCAATAAAAAGATTGGGGAAGTTACCCTTAGCCAGGTGTACCAGGGCATGCGGGGGATAACCGGTTTAGTTACCGAAACTTCACT
>JBBQTL010000328.1:0-4946 GCA_038213285.1 Chitinophagales bacterium | reverse complement strand
GGGCACATCGCCCGGTAAACAAAGCATATCATTACCCGCAATCAGCGATTGCACAGAAGATTCGCCATCCGGAAAAAACTTCTTCACCCCTTGCATCTCCAGCGCATCCGTAAAGGTTAATCCCTGGTAGCCCAGTTGATTCCGCATCAGGTTGGTTACATTATTTTTTGAAATAGAAGTCGCACGGTTGGCAGTATTATCGATGGCCGGTATAAACAAATGCGCAATCATTACGCTACTGACACCTGCTTTAAAAATTTCTTTGAAGGGATACAATTCCAGTGAATCGAGTTGTGCCATCGACTTATTGATCACCGGTAAATCGTAATGCGAATCAACCGCCACATCGCCATGACCTGGAAAATGTTTGGCACAAGCCATCACACCCATATCCTGCATGCCCTTCATGTATTGAATACCATATAAGGCCACTTTATATTTATCCTCACCAAAGCTGCGATCGTTGATCACCGGATTGTCGGGATTGTTATTGATATCTACCACCGGCGCATAGTTGACCTGAATACCAATCCGCTTGCATTGTTCTGCTACGACTTTTCCGTATTGGTAAACGATGGATGCATCCGATACCGCACCCAACATCATCTGGTGTGGCAAAGGCAACACACTGTCAATCATGCGCATGCCCACGCCCCATTCAGCATCAATACACATCAGGATGGGTGTTTTGGCAACGGCCTGCAGTTTGTTGAGAATGGTGGCCTGCTTAACCGGGCTGCCCTGGAAAAGGCAGATACCGCCAATATTGTATTGCCTTACCAAACTGTCTACCTTATCATCAAAAAAAATGGCCGTCTTATTTTTCGCATCGTAGGTAGATAAGCGGACTACCATCAACTGGGCGATCTGTTCATCCTGGCTTAATGTTTTAAACACACTGTCCACCCAGGTATTGGCTTTTAAATCGAGGGAGAGCAATTGATTTTGGGCATTTAGTTTTGTAAAAGAAAAAACGACAGCACAACAGCAGCATAGATAAACTTTCATCATCATATCAAAAAAATTGTATTTGCAAAATAGGAAGATTTGCACAGTTAATGGGTTACAAAAAATATTTTTAACTTTATGCCATGTCAATTGCAGCAAAATACCGGCCTTATTATACCTACGACGATTACTGCCAGTGGAAGGGAAGATGGGAGTTGATTGAGGGGATGCCTTATGCGATGAGCCCGGGGCCAGGCCCTGTTCATCAACGGGTATTAACACTGCTAAGTGTCGAATTTTTACGTGCGTTTGGAAAATATAAAACCTGCAAAGTGTACCCTTCAATCGATTGGAAAATAACAGAAGATACGGTGGTTGGGCCGGATTTGATTGTCTGCGATAACATAGCACCAGAAAAAGCATTCCTGGATTTTACGCCTGCATTGATAGCTGAAATAATATCACCTGCTACCGCCTCCAAAGACCGGGGCGAGAAAATGGAGCTGTATCAACAGCAGCAGGTAAAATATTACCTCATCGTTGATCCGGAATTTAAAAAAGTAGAAATATACGAATGGATAATTGGCCGCTATGAACTGGTTGCTATTAACCCGGAAACCTTCCTTTTTACACTTACATCCGCCGATTGTACTGCCGAAATTAATTTTTTGGATATCTGGGAGTAAACGGCATTTTTACAGTTGTACTTTGATTCATTGGACGGAGTAATGGATTTCCATATTTATTTTTAACTTTATGCCATGTCAATAGCAGCAAAATACCGGCCTTATTACACTTATGAAGATTACTGCCAGTGGGAAGGCCGTTGGGAGTTAATAGAAGGGATGCCTTATGCGATGTGTCCTTCACCTGTACCGCCACACCAAAGAGTAAGTACGGTCTTGTCAAGGCGATTTGAAGCATTGGAAAAATGTAAAAATTGTACTGTGTACCAGCCATTAGACTGGAAGATAACAGAAGATACGATCGTACAACCCGACTTATTGGTCGTTTGTGATGAGATCAAAAAAAAATACCTCGATTTTCCCCCGGTATTGGTGGTAGAAATATTGTCTCCCTCCACTGCCTCCAAGGACCGCGGCGAGAAAATGGAACTGTATCAACAGCAGCAGGTAAAATATTACCTCATCGTTGATCCGCATTTTAAAAAGGTTGAAATATACGAATACATTAACGGTCAATATGAACCGGTTTCTGTTGACCCGGAAACCTACCCGTTTGTCCTGCACAGTGATTGTACTGTTGAAGTAAACCTGTTGGATATTTGGGAATAAATCCCGAAGTTGAAAATGATGGGAAGTTATTGTACTACGTGTAATGGTGTTTTCTGTTGTTAGCCCGGTTGTGATTTGCTTTCAAACTTTTTTACCTTAGTTCTTTCACAACGTCTTGAAGAAGATAGTCTATTGCACGAATTCAGATGGACTGAATAAAATCATTTATTTGCAGGGAAATGAAATAGAAGGACTAATAAAAGAAGTTGAATGACTTCGAATACCAGTTATCAATTTAGAAAATAAGACGGCGGTCGGGGGTGCGTAAGTTAGTCTAAGTACAGCCATTTACCTTGCAACTTTCATTGCGAGTCTCAGAGGAATGCTGAGTGAGGATCCAAATAACGTAGCTTGACCAATGGGAATCAATCCAAAAAAAAATTCAACAGCTTATAATTTCAAATATGATTCAAAGGATAATTTTTATTTTTTTACTTTTTGGATTGGTTACAGCTTGTAAGCAGCCAACACAAGTGGTTATAAAACCACTTTCGACAACGGACAGCCTTGCACGTGAAACTAAAACAATCGCAGATAAAGATTTATTGACCCTCAAGAGCGAGATTGAAAGAATTGTATTGACAATACAGAGTAACGAATTACATCTGAAAACAAAAGAAAAAATGCTGACTAAATTAATTGCAAAAAATCCCGAATATTTACATAGACTTACAGTTGAAAACATTGCTACTCCAATGGGCCATGATGTCTTAAAGCTCTTCTATCAAAAAATTCAGGCAGACGCAATGGTAAAAGCAGCAAAAGAAATTCTTGATAGGGAAAATAGTAAGTAAATCTAGGCTGGTTTGAGCAGATATTTGAACCGATGCTCCCCTAGTCGATGTATTTAAGTTCCTTTCAAAAAGCTAATTTGCTGCGTATACAGACGGGTATGATAATTTGTTTGCAACCTTTGTATTCCTTTCACAACTTTAAAAAAAAAATTCTTTCAGAAACAATAGATAGGTTCTTAAAATCGTTGGTTTAATTGCGTAATAAACTTAAGATCAGAACCTGCTTTTTGCGTACACTTAACGGTGTGTCGTTTTTAAAATTATACGTATTATTCATGTTGAAATAGATTTAAATGCCTCAAGCTATTAGAAATATGATACCCCGTTCAAAGCTAATTCAATCTACCCCAGGTAAATAGAAAATACATTGTTGGCAGAAATCTTTATTCCAGACAGACAGTTTGAATTTTTAAAAGCGAATTCAGATTAAGTCCATTTGACAACGCTATCCTCGCAATGAGTATTCCCCCAAACTAAATCTTTCCCCCATTACTCCATAACCCCTCAATCCTCCGTAATTTTACCAAAAAAAACCGAGTTATTTTGCCTGATATCATTCAATTATTACCCGATCATATCGCCAATCAAATTGCCGCCGGCGAAGTGATTCAACGGCCGGCCAGTGCCGTAAAGGAATTGCTGGAAAATGCCGTGGATGCCGGCGCTAACCAAATAAAATTGGTCGTAAACGATGCCGGCAAGGCTTTGGTGCAGGTGATTGATAACGGCAAGGGCATGAGCGAAACTGATGCCCGTATGAGCTTTGAGCGGCATGCCACATCCAAGATCAGGAATATCGAAGATCTTTTTCATATTAAAACAATGGGCTTCAGGGGCGAAGCGCTGGCAAGTATCGCTGCCGTGGCCCAGGTAGAATTAAAATCAAAAAAGGAGGAGGAAACCACTGGCACTTATATCGAAATAGATAATAGCCTGGTGAAAAAACAAGAACCCATTGCTATGGAGCAGGGCACCAGCATTGCCATGAAGAACCTGTTTTTTAATGTACCTGCCCGACGAAATTTTTTAAAAAGCAATCCGTCCGAATTGAGGCATATTGTGGATGAGTTCATCCGGGTGTCGATGGCGTTTCCAGATATTTTCTTTTCGCTCACCAGTAATGGCCAGCAGGTATTTCACCTGGAGCGGGGCACTTTAAAACAACGCATTGTTCAGTTATTGGGCAATAGCTACAATGCAAAACTGGTCAGCGTGCAGGAGCATTCCGATTACATGAATATTTACGGCTTTGTAGGCAAGCCGGAAACAGCTAAAAAAACACGGGGCGATCAATATTTTTTTGTGAACAACCGGTTTATAAAAAGCGCTTATCTCAACCATGCAGTAATGGGTGCTTTTGATTCAATGATTTCTAAGGACAGCTTCCCGATGTACACCTTGTTCATTGATTTGGACCCGGCTCAACTGGATATCAATGTGCATCCAACCAAACAGGAAATAAAGTTTGAAGATGAAAGGATTGTATATGCATTTGTGCAAAGTGCGGTAAAGCATGCACTGGCACAGTTCAGCATTTCGCCTACATTGGATTTTGAACTGGATTCAACCATTCAGCAACTGGATGCGGTAAGCAAACCATTTACAGACGAAAGAAAATCATCGGTTGCATCCTCCCCGCTCTACAACACATTTACCCAAAAAAACCAGGCGCATTTTATTGAAAACAAAAGTGAGTTAAAGCACTGGAGGGATTTATATGAACCGGTTTCAAAAGAACAACCAGGGCCAACGGATGATCTGTTACCGGTAACAACCGCTGGCACGGCCACCATTGATCCGATTCCGCTTTACACGGGAAAGCGTCAGCAAATACAGGATGACACCCCGTTACAGCAAATGCATTCCACATATATCATCGTGCAAAATGATGCTGGGTTTATTGTTATCC
>JBBQTL010000327.1:0-4952 GCA_038213285.1 Chitinophagales bacterium | reverse complement strand
AACAAAGGTCAGCCAATGGCCATTGCTATGCATCGTACAACTGCTGTATAGTTGCCTTATCAAATATTAAAAAAATCGGTAAATGAGAAAGCATTCAAAAGAGTATCTTGAAAACCTAACGCCCTATCAGGGATATGAATTATTGTTAGAAGGGAATCGTCGTTTTGTAAATAACCTTCGAGGTGATCACGATCATTTAGAACTCATTAATCAAACCAGGGAAGGTCAATTACCCTTTGCCGTAATCCTTAGTTGTATGGATTCCCGTACTTCGGTAGAATTGATTTTTGATCAGGGCTTGGGTGATCTTTTTAGTATACGCATCGCCGGAAATACTGTAAATCCCGATATTTTGGCCAGCATTGAATGCGCTATAAAATATGTTGGATCAAAAGTTTTGATGGTATTAGGTAATACTGAATGTGGCGCTATCAAAAGTGCCAAACAAGGTGTAAAAGATAGACACATTACCGATTTACTAAATCGTATCCATTCTTCTTTAAGCAGAGAAATGTTATATGAGAACAACCAAACAAAATTTGACGATAAAGTAGCGTATGCGAATGTAGAAAACAGCCTTAAAGAGATTTTAACCCGAAGTAAAATTGTAAAGGAGATGTTTGAAAAAGGAGCAATAGGCATTGTGGGCGGCGTGTACAATATCGAAAGTGGAGAAGTGGATTTTTTTAAAAACTTAACCAGCAACGATAATAGTATTAAGGTTGAAGAAAAGATATTGGCAGCAATATAAAACGGTAAGCAAACAAATGAAAATTAGTACAAAGTTTATTAAGTCGGACGTTCCATCAGGCCTTGTTGTTTTTTTAGTGGCCTTGCCTCTTTGTTTGGGAATTGCTTTGGCATCTGGCGCTCCTTTTTTTAGTGGACTAATTTCGGGCATTATAGGAGGGGTGGTTATTGGCTCATTGAGTAGCTCTAAATTAAGTGTGAGCGGACCGGCAGCTGGATTAGCCGCATTGGTATTAGCCGCTATCACCAATATTGGCGCATTTGATTTATTTCTTTGTGCTGTTTTGATCGCCGGTATATTGCAGATCTTAATGAGTTTTGCGAAATTGGGCGGCATTGCAAATTACTTTCCTTCCAGTGTTATTAAAGGGATGTTAACCAGTATAGGTATTTTGATCATCGCCAAACAAATTCCACATGCCTTTGGGTACGATAAGGATGAAAAAGGCAACCTTACTGAGTTGGTACCGTTTGGCAATGAAGACTGGCATGAATTGTTGTTGCCTTTTCAGCACATTGAAATAGGCGTATTTCTTATCTGTCTTATTTCTATTTTGATCATGATAGTGTGGGAAAAGCCATTTATCAAAAACCGTATAAAATTTATTCCTGGTGCTCTGGTGGCTGTAATTGTTTCAATCGTCATTAATGAAATTTTTAAAGCAACAAATAGCGAATTACTCATTGGATCTGATCACCTTGTACAAATAAAAGTAGCAGAAAATCCAGCAGAGTTCTTAAGCTTTTTTACGTTACCCGATTTTAATGGTTTTTTAAACAGCGAGGTAATTATAGCAGGAGTGATGATTGCCATTATTGCCTCTTTGGAAACCTTATTGAGTATTGAAGCAGTGGATAACCTTGATCCCGAAAGAAATGTAACCAACACCAATCGTGAATTATTTGCACAAGGAATTGGTAATTCTATTGCCGGATTAATTGGTGGCTTACCGATTACCAGTGTAATTGTAAGAAGCAGCGCCAACTTGCATTCGGGTGCCAAATCAAAACTATCCACCATATTTCATGGTTTTTTGTTATTAGTAAGTGTGATCTTTATACCTACCCTACTTAATTTTATTCCCCTTGCTTCATTGGCTGCCATTCTATTATTAACAGGATACAAACTATGCAAGGTGTCTGTTTTTAAACAAATGCTTAAAAATGGAAAGTACCAAGCGATACCCTTTTTTGTGACTGTATTTGTGATCATTGGTATCGATCTGATGGGCATCTATAAACCTTTTAAAGGGGAAGGGTTACTGATTGGTGTTGTTGCAGGATTGATCGCAGCATTTGGCGCCATTTTACATGGTAATTTAAAAAACTCTTACTTTTTTCATAAAGACAAACACAAACAGGGAGATGAAATTGTAATACGTTTATCGGAGGAGGTTTCTTTTTTAAACAAAGCGGCTATCAGAGAAACACTTGATCACATTCCGGCAAACACAAAAGTGACCATCAACGCATCACAAACCAAATACATCGATTTTGATGTGCTGGAATTAATAAAAGAATTTAGAGATATTAAGGCGCCGTTGAAAGGGATTGATTGTACATTGGAAGGATTTAAAGATATTTATAAAATCGAAAATCAAATGCTGGTCCAGTCAGGACATTAAAATAAACATATGGAAAAATCATATCTGAAGTTATTAGACGGCAATAAAATATACGCCGAATCAAAATTAGTTGCCGATCCTGATTATTTTAAAAATTTATCCAAAGGTCAGGAGCCGGCGTATTTATGGATCGGATGTAGTGATAGCCGGGTGCCGGCCAATGAGATCACTAACACGCAAAGCGGTGAAATTTTTGTGCACAGAAATATTGCCAATTTGGTCGTACATACCGATGCTAACATGTTGAGTGTACTCGAATATGCTGTAAAATTCTTAGAAGTAAAACATATCATTGTTTGTGGGCATTATGGTTGTGGAGGTGTGAATGCTGCCATCGGAAATGATTATCATGGCTATGTTGATAACTGGCTTCGTAATATCAAAGACATCATTTTTAAAAATCAGGATGAATTAGATGCAATTAAAGATGCTGGTTTAAAAGCCAATCGGCTCACAGAATTAAACGTGATAGAACAAGTGCGCAACCTCGCAAAGACAACGATTGTACAACAAGCCTGGTCGGAACGTGAATTACATTTACATGGGTGGGTATATGGATTACACAATGGCTTAGTAAAAGACCTGGCCATCATCCACAATAACGAGGAAAATATTGATCCTATTTACCGTTATAATATTCAGCCGAAGGTTAAAAAGTAATCGTTACAACAAGGGATAGAATTTTATAAAGCTGGACGTCGCAATAACTGCCAACGACCTTTTATATATCGAATTAATTTTTATTAGCACTATAACATAGTGTTGCTATCGGGATATTGTTTAAATATTCAAGCCACCACAAGCACTTATGGTTTGGCCTGTAATATAATTCCCCATTTCACTGGCCAGGAACAATGCCACATTGGCAATATCTTCTCCGGTAGCAAAACGACCGAGCGGAATACCTGCTTTATATTTCTCTGCCCCTTCACCTTCTTTCAAATAACTGGTCATGTCAGTTTCAACAAAACCGGGTGCAATGGCATTGCATCTTATGTTGCGACTTCCCAATTCTTTGGCAACACTTTTGGTGAATCCAATGATGCCTGCTTTAGACGCAGCATAACTACTTTGACCGGCGTTACCCATTTCTCCGATCACGCTACTCATGTTGATGATGCTGCCATTTTTAGCTTTCATCATCGGGCGGATCACCTGTTTGGTCATGTTGAAAACACTCTTTAAATTCACAAGCATCACTTCATCCCACTGCTCGGGTGTCATGCGCAATAATAAATTGTCTTTTGAAATACCCGCATTATTTACACAAATATCAATTTGGTTGAATGCTTTTAAAACATCTACGACCAATGTTTCGCAAGCCGAAAAATCTGCTGCATTGCTTTGATAAGCTTTTGCAGAAACACCCATTGCCATTATTTTTTCTTGTAAGCTGGCAGCTCTATCGGCACTGCTATCACTTACATAAGTGAATGCGATGTTGGCCCCATGCGCTGCAAATTTTAGGGCAATGGCTTCTCCAATACCCCTGGCGGCACCGGTTACAAGAGCAGTTTTTCCTTCCAATAATTTCATACAATAGTTTTAAATGAATAACATGACCAATAAAAAAAGTAAGATAGCATAGAGAGCTCGAATGAAAATGACAAAAATAAATAAAAATATAAGTCCTTTAATTATCGTTTTCCATAGTGCTTCCCCGTAAAATCTTTTCATCGCTAACACCGTATACAGGCCAAACACACCAATGATGATGAACCAAATAGGTTGGCCATCAAAAAAAATGGGGTTGTACCGTGGCATAATTTTATCTACCAAAAAGGCAAGAAAAGGAAGAAAAAGAAAATGAAAAAAAACATATAAACAATTGATTTCAGTAGATAAAAGGAAGTGATCGAAAAATGGTTTTTTCCTTTTAAAAAATAATAAGGAAAAGAGTAAGGCACAGATGGGTATAAAAAAGAGCAACGCAATTTTAGAAATTTTAGCCGATTTTTCAGTGTACCTTTTCATCAATTCCTCAAAAGGAATTTGTAATGCACTCATTTTATTTTCAATGATGGGATTGGCCAGCCAGGTATACCCATAATCTTTTTTCGCATAGGTACTTAATTTCATGTTCAATCCCTCAAATCTTGGAAAGAGAAGATATAAGATTACCATCAACAAAAAAAGGGATATTGGTTTAAAGTATTTTTTTCTGATGCCATTGCAAATATCTTCCGACACTTTGCCTGGACGGGTAAATATGGTTTTTACTGTTGTAAAAAATGTGCCTTCAAAATGCGTTAGAAAATGAAAAGCATCTCCGAATAATTTGGATATTTTTTTATCAGATTCTTTAAATACTTTCTCACCACACTGATTGCAAAATGTACCTTCAAAAGAATGGCCACAATTTTTGCAAACATAAGATGGTGTAGAAGTGAGCATAGATGATAAGCAGTTTATTTACCCCTGTTAAAGGGAAGCAATAGATAAAATCTCTTCAATGATCTTGCGTTCATTGCTTAAACGGGGAACTTTATGTTGTCCGCCAACCTGATTTTTACTACGCAACCATTTAGTAAATGTACCGGGTATTAAAGATTGAACCTTGGGCAATCTTAGGGCTAT
>JBBQTL010000326.1:0-4998 GCA_038213285.1 Chitinophagales bacterium | reverse complement strand
CCCTTCTGTACAGTTAAAATAAGCCCGTGCATTGAAGTAGTTGTATACATAAAGCGGATCATATTCCCTCAACGACCATTTAGCTGCTAAGATCCCTGATCACCACGCTCGCAGTGATGCAGCCAAAGATAGCCGGCATATAAGAAACCGTACCAATGATTGATTTTTTGGGAAAGGCATTTTCTGTAACAATCACTTTTTTCCGGTCGATATTTTCCGGGGAGAAAACCACTTTTACACCGGTATGAATGCCCATTTCATGCAAATATTTTCTTACATACCTGGCAAGCTTGCAGTTGTAACTCTTCGAAATATCAGCCACCTGCACCATGGAAGGGTCCATTTTACCACCAGCTCCAAATGAACTTATCACCGGTACCTTGTTATCTACACAGGTTTTTATATACCACACTTTGGGTGTAAGCGTGTCGATACAATCAACAGCATAATCGTAGTTCCCGTTTTTAATGATATCTACCGTTCTTTGTTCCTGTATAAATTCATTTAGCACAGTCAATGCTATCTGCGGATTAATATCCATGATCCTGGCAGCCATCACTTCCGCTTTGGATTGTTTTTCCGTACTGTGTAGTGCGGCCACCTGCCGGTTGCAATTGCTGAGGTCCACCACATCTCCATCCACAATCGTCATTCTTCCAACACCTGCACGGGCAATCATTTCGGCACAAATACCTCCTACCCCACCCAGGCCAGTCACAATCACATTTTTATTGATCAGTTGGCTGGTTTTTTCGTCTCCCAGCATCAACTGGGTTCTGCTCATCCAATATGGAATCATGCTGCTAATTTGAAAATGTTAAAATTCCTTCAATAATCATATCATACTGATAATTTGATAATATGCTATACTTTACAAGGGATAAATTGGTGACTTTTTAATTCGCTCCATAAAGATTAAAAGTATCCGCTGCGGCGGACGACGCCACTAAAGTTTAATAGAAGTACTTCTGCCTGGCTCATAAAAAAATCTAACTCACGGTTTTATCCCTTGCGCAGTATAATGTGCTAATGATAAATGCTGATTCACTAAAATTTAAAAAGAACACAATGTAAATTAATCGGGAATACTTCAAAATTGGTTTTAAATTGAGATGCAAAAATCTACTTATGGTTTATCAATTCAAAATAATAATTCTCACTATTTTGTTTGCGTGTAACCTCACCTGTTTGGTAGGGCAAACTGTTCAACTGATCAGCTCCGGTACCAATACTTCCATCCGTGGGTTAAGTGTGATAGATGACCGGATTGTTTGGGTGAGTGGCAGTAACGGCACCATTGGCAAGTCATTGGATAGTGGCAAAACTTTTAAATGGATGGTGGTAAAGGGGTTTGAAAAAACAGACTTCAGGGATATTGAAGCATTTGATGAAACCACGGCTGTTATTATGGGTATTGCAGCACCTGCAAATATATTAAGAACGGCTGACGGAGGCGAAACCTGGAAAGTAGCGTACGAAAATAATACAAAAGGCATGTTCCTGGATGCGATGGAATTTTGGAACATTAAGAGCGGAATTGTAGTAGGTGATCCGATTGAGGGTAAATTTTTTATTGCCAGGACCTTTGACGGTGGGATAAGCTGGAGTAGTATCCCCTCCAAAAACTACCCGGTTGCAGATAGTGGCGAGGCATGCTTTGCAAGCAGCGGCACAAATATCAGGAAACTGAATCTGAAAGAAGCCGTATTTGTGAGTGGAGGTTTGCATAGTCATCTTTTTATCCGTGACAGAAAAGTAAAGCTGCCCATTATCCAGGGTAAAGAAACAACCGGCGCTAATTCTGTAGCGGTAAAAAACAGCAAAATAATAGTGGTAGTGGGTGGCGATTTTAATACAAGGGATTCCATCACCAAAAATTGTTTTATTACTACCAATGGAGGCACTGACTGGATTGCGCCCCTTACCCCACCGCATGGTTACCGCAGTTGCGTAGAATGGATTGGTAAAAAGAATTGGATCAGTTGCGGATTAAATGGGGTTGATTATAGCGGCGATGAAGGCATTAACTGGAACTGGATCAGCAAAGAAAGCTTTCATGTTTGCCGCAGAGCAAAAAAAGGGAGGGCAGTATTTTTTGCCGGTGGCGGCGGCAGGATAGGAAAATTAAACACCCCGTAATACCCTCATGACAGAGTCAATAAAAAATAACGAAAATCATTGTCAGGCAGTGTAAACACCGTTGTTCATCAGCCCGGAAAATTTTACCTCATTATTTTTTAAACGCAAAATATACAGCACCTATAATTAGTCCGAAACTTACCAGGTATTTCCAGTGAAAGGGTTCTTTCAAATACAATACTGCAAACACGGCAAATACAATCAGGGTAATCACTTCCTGCGTAATTTTTAATTGAAAACCATTGAAGCCATTAGTAAACCCGTAGCGGTTGGCAGGCACCATCAGGCAGTATTCAAAAAATGCGATGCCCCAGCTAATTGCTATTGCTTTCCATAATGGCATGGAGGTATTTTTTAAATGCCCGTACCATGCAAAAGTCATAAAAATATTAGAAGCTATCAACAGGCCGATTGTGCGAATCATTGTTTCTGCTTTTTTAATGTATGAAAATTTTGCGCAAAATTATCGACAATAACTTTGAGTAAACGCAATTTTTGCGAAGCAAACTTTTAAGCAAAGCGGTTTGGCATGATTTTGGAAAATAAGCAAACATTAACAATTCTCTTTTTCCCAAACTTCATTTTTTTCATTTTAACATTGATTATAAATAGACTATTTTAGTTTATTATTTTATTAAATTACACAACCATGGCATTTGAAAATTTCCCGTCTGCAGAAAGTAACCCGCCCATTACTCCCCAGCCAAAAAAATCTGACTGGCGTACTTTTTTATCCATAGCTCTTGTGATAGCGCTGCTTGGAACCTGGGGTTATATCATCTGGGATAAAAGCAAAACCAAAGAGACATTCATACAAAAAGATTCGGAATTAGTGACTGTAAGAACAGAAAAAGATACTCTGCAAAGTTTACTGGATGAGGCAACGATGCGATACGATTTGTTAAAAACGACCAATGCAAAAAAGGATAGCACCATCACTACAAAAGACCGGGATATTTCTGAAAAGAGAAGCAGGATACAAGCCCTGCTTTCAAAAGCAAACGCCACGCAGGCAGAGCTTGCAGAAGCAAAACGATTAATCGCTTCGTTGAATACAGATATACAGGATTACAAGACGCAAATTGAAACACTTAAAGGTCAAAACGTTCAATTAACCCAGGAGAAAGAAGCAGTGACACAGGAAAAGCTTATTGTGGAAAAGAACTTCGATTCGGCCAAAACAATTATTAAAGAAAAAGAAAGCCTGATTGATGTAGGATCTACTTTGCATGCATCTAACTTTAATATTACCGGTGTTCAGGAAAAAAAGAATGGCAAGGAAAAACAAACCACTACGGCTAAAAGAGTAGATAAGCTCCGCATTACTTTTGATTTGGATGAGAACCGGATAGCCACCTCCGGCAGTAAAGATTTATATGTGTCTATTACCGCCCCTGATGGAACGCCGGTTGCTGTAGAAGCGCTGGGTTCGGGCAAGTTTACAACAAGGGATGGTGAAGAAAAACTGTTTACACATAAGGTTGAAATAAGCTATACACAAGGACAGCGTCAAACAGTAAGTTTTGACTGGAAACAGAATACCAATTTTGCAACCGGTGCTTATAAAATTGAAGTATATCACAATGGATTTAAAATAGGCGAAGGAGTACGCACTTTTAAGAAGGGTGGATTATTTGGATAGTTAAAACGGTTTTATATATCTGTGAAAGCGTTTCGAAATATCGGAACGCTTTTTTTAGGCCCGCCCCCGATTGTAGCATCTAATATATCATCCGCATAATAAACTTCCCCAAGCATTAGTTATACTTTGTAAGCATATTTAAAACCCATCCATTTGTACACCAACGATGTTTATAATATTGCCCTGATACTTGCCCTGCCGATATGCACCGTCCTGGCTTCACCGGGTTTTCTTCCGTCGTACTGTATCGTCATTTCTATGTTACCAGCCAGCCGTTTTGTATATTCAAGTGTCCATAAAAAGTTATTGCCGGGTAACAAACCGTCTAACATAATATAGCCTACCGTAGAATTAGGCGAGCCTCCCGCAGCATAGTTGAATTTAATTGCATTGTAAGAAAACCTTGCATCAATCGTACTATTGGAAAGTACGTTGTATTTAACCTCAGTGCTAACCATATTGTTAACAGATTTTTCCAGATAGCCGATGGTATTTTTTTTCTCGCTGAAATTATAAGCGATGGTCACCCTGATATTGGTGCCGTTGATATAGCTAAGGGAAGGCTCCAACACTTTCTGCTGAACCATGTAATTCCTGTTGTCAAATTTTGGGGTACCTAACTGATTTATTACGGAACGTAAGATAATATTAGTGGTAAACCGCCTGTTTAAATTCCACCTTGCTTTAAAAATAAGGTTACGCAATTTCCTGCTTTCTACCCCGTAAGTCAATAATGATTTGCCATTCGTTAGCCCATGCGTGATATCCATTCCCCACCTGGTGCTGGTGCGGTTAAAAAAGAATGTATTGGTTAAGAATGAATTCAGGGTAAGCAATGTAGTATCCACCAGCGTTTTGCTAAAAGGATTAAACTGAAAGCTTCCTGTAGCCAGGTCCTTCTTCAATATCTGCAAAGAAGAGGAAGTACTTGTACGGCTGATTAGTTTTCTTAACCCGCTTACATTGGTTGCGCTTATCACTGCCCTGGGATTAAGGTCCAGACTATAATTGAACTGCACATAATTGGCTTTTACAAACTGGTTGGTGGGGGTGTTTACCCGGATGTATTTTCGTTGGTCAGAAAAAAGTGCAATCTCAAATTCATTCAGTTCCTTTACGCCATTGCTGTCGTAGTCGTTCCAGGTATATTCCCCTTGCCCTGCCGGTACTTCAATAAAGGTAAATTCCCTTTTCTGTTCCTGCCCGGCACCTACTTC
>JBBQTL010000325.1:0-5003 GCA_038213285.1 Chitinophagales bacterium | reverse complement strand
CACCAACTGCACCTGCTAACCTCGTTTCCTCAGTGCTCACTTCTACAACGCTTACATTGAGCTGGTCTGCTTCCACGGATAATGTGGGTGTTACCGGGTATGATGTTTACAGGAATGGAGTTAAAATCAATGTTGCTGTTGTTGCCGCTACTACTTACAATGTAACAGGACTGAATGCTGCAACTGCTTATAACTTTTATGTACAGGCTCGCGATGCCGCAGGAAATATTTCCACCAACAGCAATACCCTGAATATAATTACTCCTGCGGCCTCAGCCTGCGCCAGCAGCGGTACCATCGCTTACCAGAAATGGAATAATATCACCGGCACAACGGTCGCCAGTTTAACTTCCATTGCTGCCTATCCAAATTTACCATCAGTAACCGGTACGCTTACCAGTTTTGAAATACCATCGGCAGCAGGTGATAATTATGGCATGCGGGTAAACGGGTATATCTGTCCACCAACTACCGGTACCTATACATTCTGGATCGCCGGTGATGATTATGTTGAGTTATGGTTAAGTACCACCAGCAGTTCCGCAAACAAAGTAAGGATCGCTTACCATACTTCTTATACCAATTCAAGGGAGTGGAACAAATTCACCACCCAAAAATCGGCTGCCATTACGCTTACGGCAGGGCAGGCTTATTATGTAGAAGCATTGATGAAAGAAGGTACCGGTGGCGATAATATGGCGGTAGGCTGGGCTAAACCGGGCCAGGCAACTACTACACCAGGTGAAGTGATACCCGGCACACAATTGCTGGCGCAACTGGTAGATACGCAGGCTCCTACGGCACCAACCAATGTAACAGCTTCTGCCATCACACAGTCAACGCTTACTTTAACATGGACGGCCAGCACGGATAATGTGGCTGTTAGCGGGTATGATGTGTACCAAAACAATGTGAAGATCAATGCATCCAATATCACTACCAATTCTTACAATGTAACGGGGCTTACGTCATCTACCCTTTATAGTTTCTATATTGTAGCAAAAGATGCAGCGGGCAATACCAGTACCAGCAGTACAATCAATGCAACCACCGGCGCACCGGATACGCAGGCTCCAACTGCTCCAGCCAACCTGGCTGCCAGTAATATGGGGCAAACCTTCTTTACAGTTTCATGGAGTGCAGCAACAGACAATGTGGGTGTAGCGGGTTATGATGTTTATAAGAATGGAGTGAAAGCTAATACCACACTTGTCACTTCAACTTCGTATGCTGTAACAGGTCTTACACCAGGCACTACTTATGCAGTAACGGTAATAGCAAAGGATGCAGCCGGCAATGCAAGTACCACCAGCACGGGACTGAATGTAACCACGCTTTTACCTACGGCGGGCAGTGAAACCTTTACACAGCGTACGGTTATAGGCAACCAACGCATGCCGCACGATTTGGTATATGGCCCGGATAACAATATCTGGTACACAGAGCGTTTTGCGGGAACCGTTAGTTTTGTTAACCCGGCTACCAGCGTAAAAAAAGTAGTGCTTTCATTAGGTGCCAACATGGTGAGGGTAGCTGGACAGGATGGATTAATGGGGTTGACATTACATCCCCAGTTCCTTACCGGTAAACCATATGTTTACATTTCATATACTTACCAGTCAGTTAGTGCTACAGTAAGAAAAACCAGGATCGAAAGGTATACTTATAACAGCACCACTCAAACATTGGGGTCACCGGTAACCATCCTCCAGGACATCCCGGGGAGTAACGACCACAACTCATCAAGATTGGCAATGGGGCCAGATCTTAAATTATATTATACGATTGGTGATATGGGTGCCGGTCAGTTTGATAATGCTGCCAGGGCCAACAATGCACAAAACATGACTGTGCTGGAAGGGAAGATACTGCGCTTAAATACTGAACTGGTCGCCAGTTCCTGGATACCCGCAGATAACCCGTTTTCCAATACTGGAGTTAAAACAGCAGTGTACACATTTGGCCATAGAAATCCACAGGGGCTTGTATGGGGCAATGTAAATGGCGCTAATATTTTATATAGCAGTGAACATGGTCCCTATAGCGATGATGAAATGAATGTTATTGAAGTGGGAAGAAATTATGGCTGGCCCCAGGTGGCGGGTTTCTGTGATGGAAACTATAACGGCCGCACCATTGGCGGATTTGCAGTAGTAAGTGAACAGAATAACTGTGCCACACTGAATGCAAAGGAACCCATCCGCTCCCTGTTTCCGGTGGCAACACCGCCAACAGATGCAACCAATAATATGACGTGGCCATCCACGGCTCCCTCAGGTACAGATTTTTATGGAAGTACAGCAATTCCGGGCTGGCAAAATTCTTTACTGGTGGCCCAATTAAAAACCGGTACCATCACCAGGTTCAAATTAAGTAATGATGGCCTTAGCATTATCTCTGATACCATACATTATTTCCGCGGTAAGGGTAGGTTTCGTGATGTAGTTATTTCGCCGGATGGCTTAAAAATATATGTAGCCTGCGATTCAAGCGGCTCTACTTCCGGACCTACCGGTGGTGTAACTTCTACGCCTGCCAATCCCGGCAGCATACTGGAATTTACGTACCAGGCGCCTGTTGGATTAAGGACATCGAAGCCGGCAATTGTAAGTACTATCACAGAAGTTAAAAAGGATAATAGCATTGATGTATATCCAAACCCTGCCAACGACTTTATCATTGTTTACAGTTATGCACCAGAAAAAGGAAGAGGAATAGAATTGCATGACGTAACCGGTAAAATGGTAACAAAACAAACCGCCACTAAATTAGCTACCAGGATAGAAACAAGCAATCTTGCCGCCGGCTTGTATATTCTGAAAGTCCGGGATGCGGCCGGCAGAATCATTAGATTGGAAAAGATATTGATACAACATTAGAAACTATTTACCGACTCATTACAACCGCCTTCATTTTTTTGAAGGCGGTTTTTTCGTTTTGTAACTCCCTCTTATCACTGCCGGAACGCCTGGTAATACCGGTGGTGCGTATCCGTTTTACCAACCCCTTGTTTCTTATGCTGTACCTGCGTAGTAATTTTGCAGCAACAGTTCTTTGATTTTATTAATAGGGTGGTCTTTGATTTTAGAAAGCACTTCGGTAAGCCATTGCATTAGTGAATATTTGGAAAAATTAAACTTCACCGGGAAGGCTCTGTCATTGAGTTTGGCGGTTGCTGAAAAACTGTGTGGGCTTCTCTTTTCCACTTTTTTGCTCTATCTTTTGTTCTTTAATAATTATTTTAGAATCATACCAGAAGTTCAGAAGAATACAGTACAGGACAGTTTACCAGAACTATATATATACTTTTAATTGTACTCTATTCTCGTGTGGGTTCAACTGCTTTAAATAAACCATATTATAATGGCAACTCTAAAAAAAATTTTCGAAAACAAAATCATTGCCATAATACGAGGAATAAATCCCAAAGATGTTTTAAATATTGCAAATACGCTGTATGAAGGAGGAATTAAGGTAATGGAAATTACCCTCAATTCACCTGATGCCATATCAGTTATTAGCAAATTAAGCCATACAATTGGCGACAGAATGGTAATTGGTGCTGGAACAGTACTTGATGCATCATCGGCAAAATTAGCAATTGAAGCAGGGGCAAAATTTATTATTTCTCCCGGATTGAATTTAGAAACTATTCAAGTGACCAAACAATTTGGAGCAGTAAGTATTCCCGGCGCATTCACACCAACAGAAATTATTTTGGCATATAATGCTGGTGGCGATATTATAAAGTTATTTCCTGCATTAAATGTAGCGTATTTTAAAAATATACGAAGCCCCCTGAATCATATACCTATTATGCCAACTGGCGGTATTACTCTTAATAATATTAAAGCATTTAAAAAGGAAGGGGCGGTAGCTTTCGGAATTGGCAGCTCACTTGTAAATGCTCTTAACCCGGTAAATACCGAATATATTAATGAGTTAAAGGAAAAAGCAAAAAAATTTGTACAATCTTTAGAATCAGATTAAACAGTTAGTTGATGAGAATGAAACCATTTAATAAGATATTTCTGAACGGACATTACTTTTTTATTGGCCTGTTTGTATTTATTTTTTTTTCATCGTGCAATTCAAAGTCATCTCTTTTTACAAAATTATCGGCAGATGAATCTGGTATTGATTTCAATAATCTAATTACAGAAAATGATTCAATAAATCCCATCGATTTGGAATTTCTTTACAACGGCGGAGGAGTAGGAGTGGGGGATTTTAATAGGGATGGATTGCCGGATTTGTACTTCACGGCAAGCACAGTTTCCAATAAGCTTTATTTAAATAAGGGCAATATGAAGTTTGATGATATTACAACTGCCGCAGGTGTTGATGGCATGCAAAGGTGGTGTAATGGAGTTTCTGTTGTGGATATTAATAATGATGGCTGGGAAGATATTTATGTTTCTGCTACCATTAAAAGTAATTCCGATCAAAGAACAAATCTTCTATACATCAACAAGGGGCTGAATCAAAATGGAATTCCTGTTTTTAAAGAAATGGCACATGAATATGGATTGGGTGATACAGGTTATTCAGTTCAGGCTGCCTTTTTTGATTATGACAATGATGGGGATTTGGATATGTACCTCGTTACAACCGGGCTGGCAAAAAGAAGTTCAGCTTTTTTTAATAACAAGGTTACCTCAAATACGTCTGATGAAATTGACAAGTTATTTCGCAATGACTGGAATGATTCATTAAATCACCCAGTATTTACAGATGTTTCGAAGCAAGCTGGCATTACCGAACTGGGTTTTGGATTAGGGATTGCCATTTTAGATATTAATCAGGATGGGTGGAAAGATATTTATGTTACCAATGACTATTATGGAAGTGATCTTCTTTATGTTAATAATAAAAATGGAACATTTACTAATAAAATAAAGGAATATTTTAATCATACCTCTCAAAATGCAATGGGTATTGATAACGGAGATATAAATAATGATGGCCTTTCTGATATTATTAGTGTTGATATGAATCCGGAG
>JBBQTL010000324.1:0-5064 GCA_038213285.1 Chitinophagales bacterium | reverse complement strand
GTTACACCGGTTTTCCAGTTCCCTTTCCCTTCTACACCTGCCCTGGCTGTAATATCTTCAAACTGAAACCCTCCTTTATTTAGATAGAGTTTGTTTGAAAATTGATTGGAAGTAAAATAAATATCCGCTAAGCCATCATTATTAAAATCAGCAAGTGCCACCCCGCCCCCATTGTAGTAATATAAATATTCCAGTATGTTAACAGTGTCATTATCTTCTATCTTGTTTATAAAATTTATGCCGGTTTGGGAAGATGACAGGCTTGAAAATAAAGGCCGGGATTTATTTTTACAGGCGTTGAAACAAAGGGCGGGCCCAATGAAAAAGAAACCGTAAAAAATATTGTTCTTATTCATAGGATAGGATCTTTGGAGAATCGTTATTCATACCAATGATGATTATTTTTTTATCACCTGCTTTTATCTCCCTGATATTCCTTACCGCTCCCCTTATATGTAGCCCGCTTTTCGGGTCTTTTAAAGGAGCAAAACCACCTTTACCATCGCCTTTCAATAAAAGCCCGTACGATGCATCGTAAATGCCTGTCTCCGGTTTACACTGATATAAATTTCCACCCAGTAATATATCTAAATTACCATCATGATTATAATCATTCACTGCAATTGCATAAACCGGCGAAAACTGCGCCTCCATTGGCAAGGGGACCATGGCGAATGTGTTATTTCCCTTATTCATGATGATGCTGCTCCTTAATTCAAAGGCATCCAACCTGAGCGCTTTTTGCAACTGGGGCTGGGTAAAAATATCGCTTACGGATTGCTCTTTATACTGTTCGTATGTTAGGTATTTCTTCTTTAGATAAGGAAGCACACTCACCAGATCATGCCTTAACGCCATCGGGTATTGACGATCGCCATTGTACGTGGCCACTATCTGTTCTATATAACCGTTGCCATCAAAGTCACTCACGTACATGCTTAAGGGCTTTTTAACGCTTGCTTTAAAACGGGAATTCAATCCATGATTACCCGCCACAATATCTGGGTAGCCGTCATTGTTAATATCCGTGGTCATAATTTTATTCCACCAGCCATTTGAATTACCTAACCCTGCATCAATAGTTACTTCTTTTAAATGACCGCTTTCATTGTGAAATATTTTTACAGGCATATATTCACCTGCGATGACGAGGTCTGTTTTCCCATCCCTGTCATAGTCGAACCATTTACCATCCGTAACCATGCCGGCGTGAAGCAGGCCAGGTGCAATTTGCATGGTAACATCGTTAAATACCCCCTTGCCGTTATTTTCCAGGATAAAGCTTTTACAATCCTGGCCATAAGCGGTCGGCAAAAGCCTTGTGCCTACAAATAAATCAAGGTCGCCATCGTTATCATAATCTGTAGCGGATACACAGGAGTTACTCATAAAAACAGCCGAAGGTAATAGCTGCGGCGATTTGGAGAAATTACCATGGCCATCGTTTAGATAAAGCCTGTTGGCCAATGCAGTTGAGTTGCCTGAAAATTCATTGCCGCCGCTGCAAACATACAAATCCAGATCTTTATCGCCATCTGCGTCAAAAAACAAGCAATCCGTGTCTTCGCTTTCTTTATCTTTTTCAAATAGTTGTTGGTTGCTTTTACGGAATTTACCACCAGGTAACTGTATATACAAACCACCTGGCTGATCCTTTGCACCGCCTATAAACAAGTCATCCAATTCATCACCATTTACGTCGCCTTTATCCAAAGCGGGGCCGGCAGTTGACAACATTTCAAATATCAATTTCTCCCGATCAAAATCTGAATACTCATTTTCTTTGTGAACAAAATTCAATCCCGGAAGCGCTGTATGTTCAGTAAATATTTTAGTAGGTTTTACTGCCAATCCAAGTAAAGGTGCGCTTTTACTTTCTGACTGCCTGATGATAATGGTTTGGTTGGGGAGGATATTTTTTAATTGACTTATTTTCCCGTCTGTCCATTTCACATTGACAGAATCAATCATTTCCGTTTTACCCAATCCAAAATTCAACCGGTCATCGACACTGGATTGAAAGCCCCGCATGGGCATCTGTTCCTGGTAACCTAATTGGTGATTATACCAGACCGTTACCCTTGCTCCTATTCCATTGCTATTCTTTCCGGTACCTTTTAAAATGATTTTTAAATACTTGTTGAGGGGATTGATTAAGTTGCTATTATTGCGATATAAAAAAGAAGGCATGTTAACATTGTTTACCACCAGGTCCATATCACCATCATTGTCAAGATCGCCGTATGCCGCACCATTGGAGAATCCTGGCTGGGCAAGTCCCCATTCGGTTGCCTTATTGTTAAAGGTAAGGTCACCATTATTGCAGTAGGCGTAATTGGAAATGGGATGAGAAGCCATGGCGTCTATTAATTTTTTATTCCTGTCCTTGCTGCTCAAAATATTCTTCATTATTTCACGGTTAGATATATACTGGATATAATCTCCATTGGTAAGATCCTGGTAGATGCCATTGGAAATGTATATATCTTTCATCCCATCATTGTCAAGATCGGTAATCAACGCTCCCCAACTCCAATCGGTAGCACATACACCCGCCAGGCGGCCAATTTCGGAGAAGCTGTTATTACCATTATTGAGGTGAAGCATGTTGCGTGAAAACTGGTGATAGTAGTCGTATTTTAAATTCAGTTGGTATTTATCCCAATTTTCGAAATTGGTATTGGTTTTAAGCCGATCCTCCTCTTCCGGGAGCATTTCCGTAACAAAAATATCCGGACGCCCATCATTGTTGATATCTGCCATGTCGGCGCCCATAGAAGCATTGCTTATACTTTGCATTTGCTTTTCGAGCGATTCAGTAAAAGTGCCGTTCTCATTATTAATGTACAGGTAGTCGCGTTCAAAAAAATCATTTGAAACGTAAATATCATCCCAACCATCCCCATTTATATCGCCTGCGGTTACCCCTAACCCAAATCCGATGATACTTCCAAAAATACCTGCCTCTGCACTGATATCGGTAAAATGATCCCCGTCATTTCTAAAAAATTTGTGTCCTCCCATGGAATCCCGCAGATTCCGTTCATTATTTTGAAGATTAAAAGTACCGATCGCCTTGAATGAGTTGTTGAGTAAAAAAAAATCCAGGTCGCCATCATGATCAAAATCAAAAAAAGACGCATGGGTCGAATAACCTTTATCATTAATGCCATAAGCGCTGGCTTGTTCAGAAAAAGTAGCATTCCCGTTGTTGATGTACAATTCATTTTGTTTGTCATCATCCTTTAAATCCCCACTATTGCATATATAAATATCCAGCAGTCCGTCGCCATTTATATCGGCCATACTAACACCGGTAGACCACCCGATACCTATCGGGTTGCCTTTTCGCCGGATACCTGCCTTATCCGTAATATCTTCAAACACAAAATTCCCTTTGTTGAGGTATAGCTTATTTTTACCCACATTGGCCGTAAAAAAAATATCAATCAATCCATCGTTGTTGATATCTCCCAATGCAACGCCGCCGCCATTATAAAAATTACGATAAGTGAAAATATTAAATTGTTCATCATAAGGAAGCTGGTTAATAAAATCCACATTTGAAGCGGTAGGCGGAACAAGTTCAAAAAGTGTGACGGTTTCCTTTTCTTTTGCATTTTTGCAGCCCACCAGGTAAAAACATAGCAATAACGGCAAGCAATATATTTTTACCATGCTACATTTATTGGGGTGTTTGTAATGATTTTTTTTCAATCAGCAAATCAATGAATTCAACATTTACCTCCTGTTCATCTTTTTTCCGGATGGTCAGTTTCCTGTTTCCATCTATTTTTATATAAGAGGTTCCGTTTAAACGATCCCTAATTTGTAACACATTTGATGTTCCGTACCAATCTTGAAATAGCCTCATCAAGTCAGTCGCTAAACTATCCGCGAATAAAGACTTGTTCCATGGTGCAAAGCTTTCATAATTGACAGCAGCAGATAATTTATACACCCTGCTTTCAAAAAATTCAGGAAAGAAACTAATTTTAGCGGGTGATTTCAATCCGGTGTCCAACCGACATATTACTGCTGTATTACCGGCGCTGTTAAAGAAAAGTCCATTCTTATTCATGGTGCGGCAATGGGTAAAAAATTCTGCTTTTGTCATACCCAATTTTATTCCATAAAAAAGATCATTGAATTGGATGTTTCGGGAAAGTTGATGGTCAACAAGTTGCTTATATTGATTGATACCGTCTCCTTTACATCCTGAACTTAATATTAGTACCGCTATTAAAAATTGGTAACCGTTCATATTAAATTGTTGAAAGCGCATATTAGAAATTCAAAATACTATTTCGGCTGATAGCCAACACGGGGTTAATAAAAAACGAGCCCATTTCGTATAAAAAATGCTACCCAAACAAATAAAACAATGCAGGGGCTATGGAATATTACCTGCACTGTTTTACTGTGGCTAAAGATGAGTTAATACCCCGGGTTTTGCTTAAGATTTGGATTTGCATTTAACTGCATTTCCGGTATCGGAAAAATATTTACAAAGTCGCCCGGATCGGCTACATTATAGCGCCTGGAGCTATTGAATGTTCCGAAACGTATCATATCCTGTCGTTTAACGGATTCAAAAGCCATTTCACGGGAACGTTCCGCTAAAAAGCTTTGAGCTGTTAGAGAACCAAACTGCGTAAGATTTGCGCCGCCATGCAAAGTCCGGATATTATTTACGGCTGCAAGCACAGTTGGTTCGTTCCAGTTATTTGTTAGCCGGGCGGTACATTCTGCCTTCATTAAAATAATGTCGGCATACCTGAAAATAGCCATATCATTATCAAGGTTATAATTCATGCCCTGGTAAAATTGCCATTTGCTGATGCGTGCCCCAGCCTGATTCCAGCAATTAGGCGCTATTTCATTGATATAGGGCGTAAAGGTGAGTGGTGGGCCGTCGGGATCTGTTGCTTCCGGCGCACCATCTAACAAACGGGTAACACCATCAGCTTTATATTGAGGCCCTACGAGGAAATTGGATAGCCTGTTATCAAGCGTGCCCTGAACCGGTGCGCCCGTTGGACTTAAACCAACTACCGATCCCTG
>JBBQTL010000323.1:0-5082 GCA_038213285.1 Chitinophagales bacterium | reverse complement strand
ATGATAATTTTGTGGAAGTAAAGGATGCCGCTGGCAACCAGGTAAAGGTAATGGGGCCCGATCCTTATTTCAACAATGTACCAAAGGAAGAATGGCCGGGAGGTAAAGATGTAAAGCTCACCAACACCGAATTGTTTCAGTCCATAAACCCATTATTTATTGTGGTGCTTACCCTGGTATTTGTGCCTTTATTTGATTTCCTCCGGAGAAAAGGAAAGGAACCAAGTACTGCATCCAAATTTGGAATGGCCATGTTTATATCCGGCTTATCGGCATTGGTAATGGTTTTTGCAGTAATGTCGGTACCATCCATCTACACACACAAAGCTTCGCCGATATGGTTGTGGGGCACCTACTTTGTTTTCACCATCAGCGAGATATTCTTGAGTCCCATCGGGTTATCCTTTGTATCAAAACTTGCACCTGCAAGGCTTACTGCATTGATGATGGGGGGCTGGTTTCTCTCCACCTCCATTGGCGGAAAAGTGGCTGGAGTGATGACCGGTTTCAGGGATGATTTTACAGATAAAAAAATATTCTTTCTAATCCTGGTTGCTGCTGCATTTATTGGCGGCATATTGATATATGCACGATTGAAAACGCTGAACGCTATTGTTAAAGAGAAAACGGGTTCGGCATAAGCATATTATAACTTCCTACAAGGCGGTACAAAATGGTTCGCCTTTCTTTTTATTTTCCTTTACTAAAAACCATCATTGAATGTCTGAGAAAAAACCATTCTATCCTTTTGTATCGCCGCAAACTATCATGAAAGAATTGACCGTAAAGTCAGTTTTACTGGGTAGCTTATTTGGCGTAATATTCGGTGCCGCCACAGTTTACCTTGCACTAAAGGCAGGATTAACTGTTTCTGCTTCGATACCTATTGCGGTAATCGCCATTACTTTGGGAAGAAAGTATTTTAAGACCACCATTCTTGAAAACAACATCATACAAACTACTGGTAGTGCGGGTGAAAGCATTGCAGCAGGTGTATCATTTACGCTACCCGGATTTTTATTTCTTTCATCGCCGGATAGTGCCGCCTATTTTAACTACCTCACTATTTTAATTTTGGCAATTGTGGGCGGTATGCTGGGTACGCTGTTAATGATTCCCTTAAGAAAAGCCTTGATTGTAAACGAGCATGAAACGCTGCCGTATCCGGAAGGAACAGCTTGTGGTGATGTTTTAAAAGCGGGCGAGAAAGGTGGTGATTTTGCAAGAACTGCCTTCTGGGGACTGGGTGTGGCATTTGGATATGCCCTCCTTCAAAAGATATTGCGTGTGATTGCAGAAACGCCTTTTTATCTTACCAAACAAACCAATAAATTTTTTCCTTCCGCTAAAATAAGCGGAGAAATTACACCGGAATATTTGGGTGTTGGATATATTATTGGTCCCCGCATTGCAGGTGTATTGGTAGCAGGTGGCGTGTTAAGCTGGCTCGTGTTGATTCCACTTTTATCATTTTTAGTTCCCCCAGACACAATCGCTGCTCAATTAGTTAAGCTGGGCTATCTGGCCGATGTTACAAAAGACGGCGGCAAGGGTGGTTGGAATGCAACCACGCATACTTTTAATGATTATTCAGCAGCCATTTATTATGCATTTATACGGCTGATTGGTGCTGGTGCGGTAACAGCCGGGGGTATCATCACCTTATTAAAAACATTACCAACAATCGTAAAATCCATTAAAGGAAGTATAGGTTCCCTGAAAAACATCAGTGGCGAAAATGGCGTTACGTTAAGAACTGAGAAGGATCTTAATTTAAAAATTGTGGGGTTTGGTAGTTTAGCGCTCATCGCATTAATCGCTATTTTACCGCAGGTTCCGGGAGATAATGTTTTACAAAAAGTTTTGATCGGAGTGTTGGTTATCATCTTTGGGGCGTTATTCGTAACGGTGTCATCAAGGATTGTAGGATTGATTGGATCTTCTAATAACCCCATTAGCGGTATGACCATTGCCACGGTAATGGGTACGAGTTTAATTTTTATGGCGGTAGGATGGACAGGCCAGGCATACGAGCCGCTTGTATTGGTTGTTGGTGGAATGATTTGTATCGCTGCGGCCAATGCGGGAGCTACTTCACAGGATTTAAAAAGTGGATACATCGTTGGTGCTACGCCAAGAAATCAACAGATTGCTCTGTTTATAGGAGCCATCGTTTCATCGGTTGTGATAGGTATTACTATAAAATATTTAGATAAGCCGAATGCAGAAATGGTTGCACAGGGAATCAATCATGCAATTGGAACCGATAAATACCCTGCACCACAGGCCACACTGATGGCAACATTGATTAAAGGAATTCAGTCGCAAAACCTGGACTGGCAATATGTTTTTGTAGGTATTTTTCTTGCGGTAGTAATGGAACTCTGCGGTATTAAATCGTTGAGTTTTGCAGTGGGTGCATACCTTCCTTTATCAACCACTTTGCCGATTGCAATCGGGGGTGCCATAAAGGGATTGGTAGATCTTAAAAAGAAAAAGGAAAATTTAAACGCAACTGCCGAAGATGATGAATTGGGGAAAGGAAGCTTATTCGCCACCGGTCTTGTTGCCGGAGGAGCAGTTGCAGGTGTTATCATTGCATTTGTATCTGGTAGCGAAGGCGGTGAGCGATTTTTAAAAGCAGTGAGTATGGAGGCAGGTATTGAAAATGTTATTGGAACGTACGGATACTTTGTTTTGGGCGTGGCATTTTTTACAGGAATGGGATGGATGCTTTATAAGACAGCATTGAAAAAATAACTTCGGGAAAATTAATTTTAAAAAGGCGATACTTTAAACGGTATCGCCTTTTTATTTATCTTTCAATTTATTGATAAATAAATAAACTCTCCAGGTTATTTGTTTGTTCATGGCTATAACAGAAAACAATATGATAAAAAGATTTATTTTCTTCGTAATCCTTACTCTGGTAATGATCTCTAAAAATTCGATTGCACAAGATCCCAATATAGCAATCGATAGTTTGTACAGGCTTGCCCTTGCTTCTAAGACGGATTCTGGTTATGTGGTTAATATGATTCAATCTGCCAACTACGCATTTGAATTTAACAAAGTAAAATTCTATCCATACCTTAAATCTGCTTTTATAAAAGCGGATGAATCCCGCAACCTCAAAATTATTTGCAACGCCAATATTTTTGCTTCCGGTATATATTCAAACCGGTACACTGTTGCAGCCAACCTTGATACCGCTTTAAATTTCGCAAATACTGCAATGGAAATGGTTAAAAATAGCAACGAAGTTGAGAGCCAGGCATGGGCAAATATGGCACTCGCCCGCATCTACCGGTTAAAAGGTCAACGGGACCGGGCTTTGCAATACAATCAAAATGCTTTGATGCTTGCCAATGTTTCAAAGTTAGATTCAGTGCAGGTTTCTGCCTACATTAGCCTGGGAAATACATTAATGGAGCAAAGCCAGAAACTGAATGCGTTTCGCAATTATATGGCCGCTTATGATATTGCTGATGGTTCAAATAGTAAGTCTTTGTTGGGCACCTGTTATCGCAAACTGGCGGAGTTTTATTCAACCATTGAACAATATGAAAAGGCAAAGGATTATTTATTTAAACAACTTGCCGTATTAAAAAAAGACAATGCCAATATATATGCGCTGGTGCCTTTATATAGTGAAATTGCAACAACCAATATCAAAGCAAAGCAATATGGGCTGGCTGAGTCCTACATAGATACCGCATTGGCACTCTGCGATAAAAACAAACTTCCGATGATGAAGATGAATTTGCTGAATCCGTTATTTCAACTGTATTTCTCAAGCAACAACCCCACCAAAATATTCACCTTGCTCCAGGATAAAAAAGACATGATTGACTTGATGAAAGGGATTGGGTACACGGCCCCGATCGATTATTTAGTTGGCGCAGCATATGCTGAATTGCATCAATTTGACAGCGCCCATTTTTACATGAAAAAAGCTGCCCCTTTTTATGAAACCAAAGCTTCTGAAGCCTATAGAAATAATTTTCTTTACGGATATGCCGGTTTGTACAAGAAACAGGGCGACTTGAAAAATTCATTACTATACTACAAACAGGTGTTTGAATATGCGAAACGGACAGGCGACCTTGAAACACAAAAAGCCATCTCTAAGGAATTGGATACTGTGTATCAACGATCCGGCGATTATAAAAGCGCTGTTTTATTTGCTGGTATATTCAATCAATTGACAGATACATTAATGCAATTGTCAAAAGACAAAGACCTGTTGTCCGTAGAGCTTGATAATGAAAATAAACGCAAAGAACGGGAATTGGTTAGGGCAAAAGAAGCAACAGACCGAAGGCACAATATCCAATACATGGCCATTACGGTTGGAATTGCCACCCTTTTTTTAGTGTTGATTTTAATGGGCTTGTTCAAGGTTTCGGCCGGAACTATCAGGATAATCGGTTTCCTTGCCTTTATATTTTTCTTTGAGTTTATTATATTACTTGCGGATGTAAAAATACACCACTGGACACATGGTGAGCCTTGGAAAATATTGCTGATAAAGATTGTCTTGATTGCAATGCTTTTGCCCCTTCATCACTGGCTGGAAGAAAAAGTAATTCATTATCTAACAAACAAAGATCTATTGAAAGATGGCAGACTAAAATTCCTAACCCAAAAGTTCAGGGCGGGTGAAGTACATTCCTGAAAATAAACTGTGATCCATTTATAAAGTTTTAGGTTGGAATATAATCGTGGTTGGTTCTAAATAAATTGAAGATAATTATACTTCTTACCTAAAATAAATTGATCATTTGCCCCCAGCCATTTATTCAACACGGTGGCATACACATCTTTAAAATCAACTTTATACTGCAGATCGCCATCCTTCAGTTCGGCAAGATCAGGCATTGCATTTAGCAACCCTTTTTCTTTTAATCCGCCACTAATAAAAAACATATTATTGGCAGTTCCATGGTCGGTTCCCCCGCTTGCATTCTGCGAAACCCGTCTGCCAAATTCGCTAAAAGTCATCATCAATACATCTTCAAAACGATTGTTCTTTTTAAGGTCGGCAGTAAATGCTTTTACGGCATCATTCAATTCGGTAAA
>JBBQTL010000322.1:0-5084 GCA_038213285.1 Chitinophagales bacterium | reverse complement strand
ATACAGACGATTCCAACCCGATTGTACAATCCAACAAACTGGTAAAAATTTGTACTGAAAGAGGAATAGTAGCAGAACGGCTATTTGGGGAGAAGGAATTATTGTATGACAAAACACATGAATTGGTTGAGATGGATCGCTAAACCATGAAGCGATTGAACAGGTTATTTCTAAAGAATTTTTAGTGAAACTACATGGAAAGAGCGTATTTATCCTTACACCCTGCTCAACTGGATGTATTTACCGACCAATTGATCAATCCCGAAAGCCCCCATTACAATATTGGGGGCTATATTCGTTTGAAGGGGCGCCTTAACAAAGAAAAATTTAAAGAAACCATTCAGTCAATTCGGGAAGTATTTGACGCTTTCAAATTAAAATTCCATCTTGATTCCGAAGAGCCTCTTTGCTACGTGGATGAGAGGTATAACGGCCACGACTTAACTGAATTAGACCTGAGCGACTTTGACAATCCTATGGAGGAGGCAAAGCGCCTGATGCAAAAACGATTCAATATTCCATTTGAGTTAAAAGAATCATCAGGTTTATTTGAAAATTATTTAATCAAAATCGGGGAGGAAGAATACTGGTTTTATGGAAAGTACCATCACCTGTTGACGGATGGGTATGGTTTTGTGGTGCTGGTAAAATATATAGCGCAGAAATATCAATCCCTGGTAAAGAATGATGGATTGCAGTTCAGTTACCCCTCCTATACCGAAGTAGCCGCCAGGGCTGCTGAGTATTTTTCATCGCCGGATTATACACTGGATGAAAACTATTGGAAAAACAAAATTGTCGAAAAATCCAATAAAGTACTGGCCGTTAAATATCCCGCATTGGATGATACCGGTTATTCCAGCAGCAGGTATGTGTTGGAAATATCCCCCGAAAGAAGAAAATTGCTGGATGAATTACAACTGGCTACCAAAGCAGGTTTGCAACAACTTACGATTACCGCATTATCCATTTATTTTGGAAAAACTTCTGATTACACTGAATTTATTTTTGGCACAACGGTTCATAAAAGAGCTACCAAAAAGCTGAAGAATGTTGTTGGTATGTTTAGTGGCATCTTACCGTTCAAAAGCAGCTATCAACAAGATCAAAAACTAGCGGAACTTATAAAAGAGATTTCAACTGCTCAACGGGAAGATTACCGGCACCAGCATTATCCCATCGGCACCATCGCCCGCAATCTCAAAATTCAAACGGCTGAAGGTTATTTACACCAAATATCGGTCAATTATGAACCGCTGGATTTTGAGTTGAACTTTGGCGATGGCCTCTCAGCAGATGTTGAAAGACTGGCAAATGATCATGACCGTAATCCATTGCAAATAAGCTGGAGAGCCTATGGCGAACATCAGCCATTGCAGTTGTATGTTTATTACAGGAATGAATATTTTAATCAAAAAGAAATAGCATTATTTATCGACCGCCTCCTTTTTATTATTGAGCAATTTCCTGCCAATCTTAATAATGCCCTGGCAGGTATTAGTATTTTGCCAGCTAATGAACGGGGTATTATTGAACACTTTAATGATACCAAAGCATCATTTCCAAACGATAAGAGCCTGGTAGATTTAATTGAAGAACAGGTGTCAAAAAGCCCGGATGCAATAGCCGTGGTTTTTGAAGCACACCAGCTTACTTATAAAGAACTAAACCATCGTGCTAACCAGTTGGCATATTACCTGCGCAGGAAAGGGGTGAGGGAAGAAACCCTGGTACCCATTTGCCTGGATCGAAGTGTAGCAATGATTATCGGGATATTGGGAATCCTAAAATCCGGGGGAGCGTATGTACCCATCGATCCGGAGTATCCTGAAGAGAGGATCAGCTATATGCTGGAAAATATTGTGGCCAAAATAGTAGTAACTACCAAAGAAAGCAGGTTGAAATTACCCGTTTTCGGCGGAGTTGAAATGGTAGTATTGGATGGAGAAGAAAGTATAGCCATCAGCAGGGAATCAGCCGCTAATTTGTCCATTACGATAAAGCCAAATCAGTTGGCATATATGATGTACACTTCTGGTTCTACCGGTAAACCCAAAGGGGCGATGAATGAACACAGGGGAGTGGTAAACCGTTTATGCTGGGCGAAAGATTACTACCAGGTCACACCGGAAGATGCTGTTTTACAAAAGACAACTTTTTGTTTTGACGTATCTGTATGGGAACTTTTATTGCCTTTATTGGCCGGCTCCAAACTGGTATTTGCCAACCCGGAAGGTCATAAGGATAATGCCTATCTAAAAGATATTATTAAACAGCAAAAGATAACGGTTATTCATTTTGTTCCTTCCATGCTGGAAGTTTTTTTACCTGCTTTGCACAAGGGAGATTGCCCGGGATTAAAGAAAGTATTGTGCAGTGGTGAAGCTTTAAAACCATCACAGGCATTGCTGTTTAGAGAAAAGCTTCCGGGTTCGGAATTACATAATTTATATGGCCCCACCGAAGCCGCAATAGATGTCACGTTCTGGAAGATGCCGGAAACAACAGGCGACATCAACCTGGTGCCGATCGGCAGACCGGTTGCCAATACCTCGATTTATATTTTAAATAAAGAAAATGATATAGCACCCATTGGATGTTCCGGCGAAATATATATCGGCGGTATGCAGGTGGGGCGTGGCTATTTGGGCCTTCCGGAGTTGACGACCGAAAAGTTTGTACCCGATCCCTTCAGTGATGAAGCCGGTGCAAGGATGTATAAAACAGGTGATCTTGGCCGGTGGTTAACGGATGGAAATATTGAATACCTTGGCCGTATAGACGAACAGGTAAAAATCAGGGGATTCCGGGTTGAATTAGGCGAAATTGAAAGCCTGTTGCAGGAAATGGATATGGTGAAGCAGGCCGTGGTATTGGCCCGCAATGATAAGGAAGGCAATAAAAGATTGGTGGGATATATTGTACCGGAAGGTTCGTTTGACAAGGATACCGTTCAATCTTTTTTAAGAAAAAAGCTGCCTGGTTATATGGTACCTGCCTTATGGGTATCACTCGAAAGTATACCCTTAACTTCTAATGGTAAAGTAAACAGGAAGGCATTACCGGATCCGGATGCCAGTGAGTTGCTGAGTAATGAATACCTGGCACCGGCTAATGAAATTGAGTTTACACTCGCTGCAGCCTGGAAAGATATGTTGAAGGTAGACAGGGTAGGTGTTAATGATAATTTTTTTGAACTTGGAGGGCATAGCCTGAATGCCATCCGGCTTACCTCCCGATTACATAAACTTTTAAATATCAAAATTGATATCAGCGCCATTTTTTCCAATCCTACCATCCGGCAACTCGGTAAGGCAGTCGAGATGGCAAAGCAACAATTATTTGTTGAGATAAAGCGCCTCCCCCAACAGGAGTTTTATGATTTATCCCATGCACAAAAAAGGTTCTGGATTTTAAGCCATTTTAGAAATGGTTCCGAAGCATACAACGTTTCAAAAGCCTTTATCATTGAAGGTGATTTTAATATTGGTACATTTAAACAGGCTTTTGATGAGGTAATTGAAAGGCATGAAATTTTGCGAACTGTTTTTGTAAATACCACCCGCGAGGCAAAACAAAAAATACTTGCTCCAACTGCATCGGGATTTGTAATTGAAACCATCGATCTGCAACAGCAAACAAATCCTTCGGTAATCATTAAGCAGTGGCTGGAGGAAGATGCCAAACGACCATTTGATTTGTCAAAGGGCCCTTTGCTGCGCACTACTATTTTCCAGGAAGCTACCGGCAGGTTTGTACTGGTATTTAATATTCATCATATCATCAGTGATGGCTGGTCTAAAGGAATATTGATACAGGAACTGTTACAGGCCTATAAAGCAATTTGCATGGGTACACCACTTGCTTTACCGCCCTTGCCCATTCAGTATAAAGATTATGCAGCCTGGCATTTGTCAGCCATTGAACAACAGGGACAATATTGGAGAGATTTGTTTAAAAATGGAGTGCCGGTTTTAAAATTTCCGGTTGATTTTGAAAGGCCCAAAGTGCTCACATTTTTTGGCGCCATGTTGCACAATCCTATTTCCGAACCACTTACAAATGATCTGCGCAAAAAGGCCATTGGGTGTAATATGTCCTTAAATAATTTGTTGTTTGCATTATACGGATTGGTTGTGGCCCGGTTAAGTGGACAGGAGGAACTGGTAATCGGTTCTCTAAGTTCCGGCAGAAGCCATATTGATCTTGAAAACCTGGTAGGTGTATTTATCAATTTTCTCCCGGTAAAATTAGCGCCCCTAAGATCATTGGAATTATCTGCCTACCTCGAAAACAGCAACCAGGCACTTGTGCAGGCTTACAATAACCAGGACTATCCTTTTGACCGGATGGTGGAAGAATGCATTCCCGACCGCGATATATCACGCAATCCATTCTTTGACACCATGGTAAATTTTCACCTGGAAAATGACCTGGCTGGAAGTAACGGTACCGAAAATGAACAACTGGCAGGTACGGGTATTTCTATAAAACCTTACCATGAAATCCAGGATGATTTGTTTCAATCAGTGTTGGATTTTAAACTTGATATTGAGCCCGCCGCCAATGCGCTTGATTTTTACCTAAGCTATAACTCAAAATTATTTCTACCCGAAACCATGCAATCCTTTATGGACCAGTTTGTGGAATTGCTGACCAATGTTGTAAATGAACCGGGCAAAACCTTGCAGGAGTATGGCGACTGGGCAGAAGAAAATAATACACTGGCCGAAAATAAAATGGACGATCCGGACGAAACCATTCCTGAAATGCCCCTCCATATTTGTGCGTCCTTCGTGATGGAACCCGTACAGGAATTTATAGAATACTGGAGCAATGAATTTGAACTAAATGTAAAACTGTCCTTTGCTCCTTATAACCAGGTATTTCAACAACTGATCAATCCTCAAAGCGGTTTAAACACTGCCACAGGCATCAATGTACTTGTTATACGGGTAGAGGATTGGATCAGAAATATCTCCGGTCAGCCTGAATCAGGGCAGCTTGCTTTTTTACATAAAACAGTTGAAGACTTTATCAAACTGCTTAAAAACGCAGGCAGCAACACAGCCGTTCCATTTTTT
>JBBQTL010000321.1:0-5110 GCA_038213285.1 Chitinophagales bacterium | reverse complement strand
ATAGTGTAACTCCATTATTTAAAAATGTGCAGGCGGAAGGAGTTCTATTATGAGTGATTATAAGAACGATTATATCAATTACCGCGTAAACAAATCTAAAGAGGCGTTAGCAGATGCCTTGCTTTTGATAGCGGATGAAAGGTGGAACGCATCAATTAATCGATTGTATTATTCCTGCTTTTATATTGTTTCAGCTCTGTTATTAAAGCATAACATCGATGCAAAAACCCATAATGGGATCAAAAACCAATTCAATCTCAAATTTATAAAGCACGGAATTGTTTCTACCAATCAAGGGCGCCTCTATGCTGATTTGTTCGACTCCCGGCAGAAAGGTGACTACGGGGATTTGTATGATTTTGAAGAAGATGCAGTGAAAAGTTTGATTGATCCAGTAAAAGAATTTATCTCCGAAATTGAAAAAATAATTGCAGGGTAAAAAATACCGGCTGATAAAATGGTATTTGCAAATGCTGGACGAACGGAAGGACAATCGGCGGCAAATCGCTACTGTAAAGCATCCGGGCTTATTGGATTCTGTTTAGCATTTGATTGTTAACCAGTACTTTTATTGCTTTATCGTACTTCAGTTTCGGGATAAACAAGCAACGAATATCCAGCCTTTGCTGATACTCTTGTCGTTAAAAATCGCGTTTCCCGCAAACTGAAAGTTTTGCTATGAATAAATGTTTCTATTTTTATCCCCTTTAACAGTAAATAAAAATAAAGCAACAAAGCCACCTCCAATGCAGGAAGATATTTTGATTCAAATAACCACCAAGTTAAAAGATATCCGTAAAGAGAAAAATATCACCCTGCAGGAACTTGCAGAAGCGGCAGGGGTTACTAAGGGGATGTTGAGCCAGGTTGAAAACAACCGTACCATTCCGTCGCTCACCGTTTTCTTAAATATTATCAAATCGCTCCACATTGATATCAATGATTTTTTCCAGGATTTTAATACCGGACAGCCAGGTAAAGTGATTTTCAAGAAAGCTGCACAATATCAACTTTTTGAAAAGGAAAATACTGTTGGCTTTCATTATCAGCGGATCATGTCATCCACCATCAATGAATACCATGTAGATTTTGTATTATTGACCTTAGCGCCCAATGCGCAACGGGCACCGGTACAAACGGATGCTTTTGAATTTAAGTATATCTTAAAAGGTAAAGTGGAGTATTCTATTGGGGATGAACTATATGTGATGGAAGCCGGCGATTCTATCTTTTTTGATGCTACCGAACCACATAATCCAAAAAATACTGGTGATACCGAAGCGCAACTGCTTGTGTTATATATTTTTAATACACCAAAATAGAGCCCTCGTCCGGTAACAAAACCTCCAACGAAGTTTACTTTCATTAAACTAAATCCCCTTTTGGTAACAATAAGTTTACTTTAACTTAACTTTTCCTCAACTATTTGTTAAAGAATGGCTTTTAGGTTTGCATTCACAAAAACAAAATTGTTTATGAATCAAACAACACAAAAACTAACCAGGCTATTATTTGCTTTTGCAATAATGTGCCTGCCCTTCTTTTTAAATGCACAGGATATTACTGTAAAAGGAAAAGTTACGGATGCCTCTACAGGCAGTCCGATTGAAAGTGCAAACATCACTACCGTAAAGAAATCAACAAACGGAGCCATCACCAATGCGGATGGTGAATTTTCATTAACTACAATAAAAGGTGAAAAATTATCAATCAGTTTTGTAGGTTTTGAAAGCCAGGTTGTTTCAGCCGGCACCACCTTTTTAACTATCAGGTTGAATGCGGATAGCAGGCAATTAAGCGATGTAGTAGTAACAGCACTGGGTATTAAAAAAGATAAGAAAAAATTGGGATATGCCCTGCAGGAAGTAAAAGGGGATCAACTTACTACAGCGCGGGAAACCAATGTAGTAAACCAGTTAGCAGGCAAAGTAGCAGGCGTTACAGTGGTTGGAAGCAACTCCGGTATTGGAGGGTCTGCAAGGGTAACTATTCGTGGAGAACGCTCGGTTGATTTGAATAAAAACCAACCGTTGTACGTTATTGATGGGGTACCTGTAAGCAATGCCATCACTGGCGGTTCGGGCCGTGGAAATTTAGAAGTTGATTTTGGTAATGGTGCAGGGTTTATCAATCCGGATGATATCGAAAGTCTTACAGTTTTGAAAGGTCCGGCTGCATCTGCATTGTATGGTTCACGGGCCGCCAACGGTGTTATCTTAATTAAAACCAAAGCTGGTAAAGCAGCCAAAAAAGGCCTGGGAGTCGAAATCAACAGTAACCTTACACTTGAAAATGCATTGAAACTTCCGGAGTACCAAACCGTATATGGACAAGGTAACGGTAATGGAGGACCCTTTGCTTTTGTAAATGGCGGTGGTGCTGGTCTTACGGATGGAACAGACGAAGCATGGGGCCCTGCGTTTAATGGTCAAAGTTATCCGCAGTACAATTCTCCCCGTACTTTAAACGGGCAGGTAATTCCTTTTACAGGTGGTGATTTAAATGCCCCTGCTGGCAGTGTTATTACTGCTACGCCATGGGTTGCTGATAAAGATAATCTGAAAAATTTCTTACAAACGGGGTCTACTTTAACCAACAACGTGGCCCTGGTGGGCGCTAATGCCAATGGGGATTTCAGGTTAGGTTATACCAATCTTGATCAAAAGGGGATTGTTCCCAATACCGATTTAAAACGCAATACTTTTTCTCTCTCGAGCGGTTATAATTTTACTAAAAAATTATCTGCCCGTACTTATGTTAGTTACATCAATAGCAATAGCAGCAATCGTCCTTCTATCAGCTATGGTACCGAAAGTATAATGTACCTGTTCAATAACTGGTTACCTGCATCGGTAAAAGTGAGTGATATGAAAAGGCTCTGGATGCCTGGTGAAGAAGGCAAGCGCCAGTATGGCTTTAACTATAATTACCACGATAACCCATACCTCACCGTTCAGCAAAATACCAATGGTCAATTTTACGACCGCTTAATTGGTAACATTTCCCTTAAATATGATTTTACTGATTGGTTAAATTTACAAGTACGTACAGCTACCGACTGGAGTAGCGAACGTCGGGAATACCGCAGGGCATTCAGTACCCAACGTTTTCCTTTTGGTGAATACCGGGAAGTGAAAATTGTAAATGAAGAGCGCAATTCTGATTTCTTGTTTTCAGTGAATAAAAATATCAACAACGATTTTGCATTCACCGGAAACCTGGGTGGTAACCAGATGCGACAAATATCCCGTTTTGCAGAAGATGTAGCAGGACAGTTGAATGTAGCTGGCATTTATAGCCTTAACAATAGCCGTATACCATTGGTGGTAGAGCAGAACAATGTGGGCAAACGAATCAACAGTTTGTATGGTGCGGCAGGTGTATCTTATAAAAATAAAATCTTTTTTGATGTTACCGGTCGCAATGACTGGAGCAGTGCATTAACACTTCCGGAAGATTTAAAAGCACTTGGTAAGCAAGACAATTCTTATTTCTATTCTTCTTATGCGCTGAGTGCAGTGTTGAGCGAAATGATTGTATTGCCAACTGCCATTAGTTTTGCAAAATTGCGTGCCAGTTATGCGCAGGTGGGCAATGATACCGATCCGTTTACCTACACGCAAACATACAACCGTAGTGATCCGTTTGGTGCAGCCCAGGTTTATGGTGAAACAAGCAGGCTGAGCAACTTAAACCTAAAACCTGAAATTAGTTCTGCAATTGAAGTAGGAGCAGATATCCGGTTCTTAAAAAACAGGATAGGGCTTGACGTTACCTATTATCAAAGTAAAACAGTTAACCAGATCTTAAATATTCCGTTGTCAGGAACTTCAGGATATGACAGCCGGGTTATTAATGCCGGCCTTATCAAAAACTGGGGTATGGAAGCCATACTAAATATCAATGGCATAAAAACAAGGGATTTTAACTGGAACACGGATGTTAATTTTTCAACCAACAAAAGCAAAGTAATTGAATTGAGTGATGGCTTAACCAACTATGTGATGGCTAGCCGCAGGGTTACCATTGAAGCACGGGTAGGCGAAAGAATGGGCGACATCTACGGTATTGGTTTTGCAAGGGTACAAAACACAAATCCTTCTGCGCCATACTACGATGCAAAAGGCGAATATTCAGGGCAAATGGTATTCGATGCCAATGGCCGTCCGGTTCGCACTACCAACCGTATTAAATTGGGTAACTACAATCCGGATTGGCTAATGGGAATCAGCAACAGGTTCAATTACAAAAATTTCAATTTTAGTTTTCTGTTTGATATCCGCTCCGGTGGCGAGTTGTATTCAGAAACTCAAACAGTGGGAAGAGAAGGCGGTAACGTCATCGAAACACTGGAAGGTCGTGCTACAGGATATGATTTAACCCAGCCTGGCAATGGAGTGATTGGTGCGGGGGTGGTTGCTACGGGTGCTGGTTTTGTGCCCAATACTAAAAAGGTAAGTGCCAGGGAGTGGCATACAGCGTATACCGGTGGACGTAATATTGCAGAAGGCGTTATGTATGATGCCTCTTTTGTGAAGTTGCGTGAATTGCAGCTAGGGTTTAATGTGCCGGTAAAATTGTTAACAAAACTTCCTTTTACAGCAATCAATGTTTCATTGGTTGGTCGCAACCTTTGGTTGAAAGATAATGTACCCCATGTTGATCCTGAAACGATGTCTTACAGTGGTGGCACAGCTTTGCCAGGTATAGAAAATATGGCCATTCCTTCAACCCGTAGTTTTGGTGTTAACCTTAGCCTTAAATTTTAATGGTCAATGGTGAATGAGCAATGGTCGATGGTCAATGGGCAATGGTCATTCTGGAATATACGACACCCGGCTTTTTGCAAATGCTATCAGTTTTTTTCACCACCCGATAGCTATCGGGTCACAATACACAATTCAATTTATTAAAACATAGTTTATGAAATTTATAAAAATAACCGTAGCGCTCTTTTTGGTAGCCTTTATGAGTAGCTGCACAAAAGACTTCAGCGAAACCAATACCAATAGAAATAACCCAACCAGCGTATCACCCGATTTGTTGTTAAGTGGTGTAATCCGCAACATGATGAACCAGCAGGTAAAAGAAGCCTGGGGAATCGGTAACC
>JBBQTL010000320.1:0-5148 GCA_038213285.1 Chitinophagales bacterium | reverse complement strand
GCTTTGCTGCCATTGAGTTATCTTGGTAAACATCTGTTGTTTTACTTCTTCTTTACTTTGCATAAATAAATTTTATGGCAAAGCTATTTACTGTTTTAAGCATATACAAGATGGTGTTAGACGGTGGCTTACTTTGTTAGGTGAGAATGAAGAAGCCAACTTATTTAAAGACCCTGTAATGTTGAGGCGGTTCCAGGATATTTCGGTATTACCCGATAAAGAAAAAGAATGCCTGCTTACTACCGTTGACCACTTTATAAGGTCCGCTAAAATTAGTCTGATATAAAACTACAAAGCCCTCAATCGAGGGCTTTGATATATTTATTTTACACTCTTTATTTGCCGCTTCTTTCGCCAAGTTGGAGAACTATTGGAAGATATAGATAAATCAAATAACTTTTCAAATTTCAAAAAAATAGCTCTACCAAAACGATCACTACCACCTATTATTTCAGACATGGGCCTAATAACAGTATCAGTTTTCGTATTAACAGAATGAACCCATACTACATTAAAATCATGGCTGGTGTTATATGAACTAGTAGGAATATATTTTTTAAAGACCTCAAAGCTATCTGCAAATTGATTTAATAATGAACTTTTATTAATATTTTTCTTACTGATGTCTTTAACTAAAAAGCTATTGGCAGTCTTTTTAAATGCAAGTCCATTCCTAATATTTTCTTTTGCCCATAAAATTATTCCATATTTTATAGCTCCGTCAGGATAATAAAGAATTACTTGATCATTTTTTAAATTCTTAATATGATTTAAAATAGAATCTACTTCATAAATAAAAGTAATTTTCCCACTACTATCTTGACCTCTTGAATGTAAATTAAAGAAAAACAAAAAACTTATTATCATAGCAATCTTGCACATAGAACTATCATTTTTTTGAAATTATTTTGCTAACGGCCCTAAGTATCCTGGAATTGCGCTTGCTTCTTCTTCTGACATTACGGCTCCATGAGCCCCACCTCCATTTCTGTATAAATCCGAATTTTCATTTCTTAAATAAATATTTGAAGCTCTAATTGCTTGTTGTCCATTATTTGGATATCCATACATACCGGCCAAAGCATGTCCAAGAATTTCATGGGCACTCAATTCACCAGCTGTAGCAGATTGCCTTACAGTTCCGCCATTGGCAGCATTGACATAATTTGTTTCAGCGTTGGTTCCCATCCTAATTCCTACTAAATAATTTCCCTCACTACTAACCGGGCTTGTAACGCCTCCGCCAAAATTATCATATTGTCTTCCTGTCAAGCTAGTAATCAATGATGGGCTTCCATCTGTCCCTTTGAATTGTGTTCCGACTCTTGGGTTTTCAATTTTAGCGACTTCGTTATCTCCCTTTAGCACATTAACAAAAACTGATTTTTCCGCATTTATAGTTTTCATATAGCCTTTAGCCAAAGCTTGTGCATCAGTTGATTTTAGTTTTGAAACAGCAGCATCAAAACTTTTCTGATCTATTTTATTGAATGTCATTCCATCTTTTCCAATAGAAAACAATTTCCGTAACTCTTTTCCTTCCTTTCCTCTGAAATTATCTTTGATTATTTTAAGCTCTCTTTTTGCTGAAATTTTATTTACCCCTTCTATTACATCACCTAACGGGTCGTTATTTAAAATTGGGTTATTGCCCATCGAAATATATGGGCTTTCAGAGTATGTTGGCTTAGGATCGATTTGCCACCATCTGCCCAATTGTGGGTCAAGGCTTCTAAAGTTTGTTGCATACAATTCTAATCCGCTTCCATCGCTAAATTCTGTTGATTGTAATTCACTGCCAGCATTAAATTTTCTTCTGTTGGGTGTAATACCGGCTGCTTTGAAGATATCCCCGCCATGGTGAGCCCGAACGGATAATAATGCGTCTCCTCCAAAATAGGCCCTGGCTTGTGTATTACCTGTAAATTATCAAAGAACACATCGAGATTACTCTCGTTGCTTACGTAAACAAATATATAACCATTTTTGGGAGCTACAATACCCCGGAGGGTAGCATCCGCTTGCCAATGATCTTTTACTGTTCCAGTTCCGCCTACACGACTTGCACCACCTCATGCATATTTAAATTGCTCATCAAAGAAAATGTAATTTATATAGGCTTTGGGTACGGTGGTGGGTGCCCCCAACAGGCGCAGGACTCCGGTCCTGTGTCTTCCCTGTTACTAATCTTCGATCCTAAAAACCATCCAAAGTAATCATATCCAGCAGCCTTTTGTTTTAGCGGTTGTCAGTGTAGAATTAAATACTTCTGTCCCGGCGGGGTTTTCGCACTAAAAGATCTTTACAATTATATACTGCCATTGCGGGATCCCGACGTTGAAGGCCATATAACTTTCAGACTTTCCCTTTTCCAATTTATAAATTTAGATAATGCATTGGTGTGTAATGCCTGATCTGTTGTATTTCATAAAACGATGCACTACGGATATACCATTTCATAAGTATTGGTTATCTCAAAAAAAGAAATCCATTCAACACAAGTGAAAGTAACAAAATAGGTGGCGGATGTATCGCTATGTTGAAGCTGTATGGCCATAGTTTGAAGTTAGTAAAAATGTCGTGTGGTAGCAAGGTAATTGAAGTGCTTTTCTACGTCGGGGTTTCTCGGATGAATCTTTTATTTTTTGTAGTGTATGCGGTGAAAACCCCGCCGGGACAGATGGTTTTATTACTTATTTGTCGTTTTTTATTTTAGACAATTCAGATCCGTTGGAATTTGCTATCACAGTTTGGACGTCTTTGCATGGCATTGAATTTTTCAATCGTACAACTGATTGAGAACATCATTATTTCACTATATGTTGCTGGTTTAACCCCCCTGGTACGCTTAATTATCCTATAGCTTATTCAAAATAGGTGCTGTAGTTTTCGATTTGCTTCCCTATCGTTTCAAACGTCTCCTTGCCTTGTTCTGCTGTTGTAACTTCCAATAATTTTTTATTTTCTTCCATCAATGGTTCCAGCCAGTGGTGCAACGCATCATGATCAGGGCCCTGCATTCTGCATTCACTGATCATTTTTTTAATGCTTTGCTCCAAATTTTCCCCGGTGTTGCGATAGTCTTCCACGTTTGTTGGTTTAGCAGATTCGACTATTTTGCGAAGTGCAACTACATTTTTATTTGTACTGGAATCTGCCTTCCATTTTGCTCCATTATTTAACGAGAGTTCGGTTACCACTTTGTGTTCGTGATCGTGGTCTGCCTCAGTCTTAGTAACCTGTCCGGTCTGCGGACTACTTTCTTTATTTTCAGGAGATTGGCACGCCTGTAAATAAGTCAGGATAATGAGGGTTGCAAATTTTAACAGTGGCATGTATTTCATCTTTGTAGAATTTATAGCTCAATAGTGAGCAAATATGGTTGTTTATTATTAATTAAAAACTTGTCTTCTTATTGTTATCTATATCAACTTACAGTTTGCTGTAGCCATCTTCTGCTTTTTTAGTTCATCGGCACATAAATGCGGCTGCAGATGATTACATAAGATTCTTTCCTCAAACCGGATATGACTATCCCACGTGTCAGCTATTCTTTAAGAAGGTTGATAGCTGCTTTAACTTTTTGGATATCCCAAATCTGACTTTACATTTTCTTATGATCCCCGAGGGCCTGCTAAATCAATGTATCACCAGCCAAACGATTGTACGAATCAATTTCAAATTAACTTCATCATTATATTTCTGATTTGCAACCGGCAATGTTCGCTTTTATTACTTTACTGTTCCCACATCAAAGGTAGTTTTTAAAAATTTCATTTCGGATATTATTGTCCGTTTTGGATTTTATTATTATTTTTGCATAGCATTCAATCAAAAAATAATTATGAAGCATATAAAATCCTGCGTAGCGCTACTGGCTGTTTTCCTTTGCTACACTCCTGCATTTAGTCAGACTGCACAGAAAAGCATCTCGTTTTTTACGCAGCCCGGCATCGTTATCACCATCGTACTCATTCTAATTCCCATTCTGGTTGGCTTGCTTATCTTTTCATTAAGATTAAAAAAAGTACTCGACAAAATGAAGACTGGCAAAGACAAGGAAGAGGCAACACGTTTTGCCAGCTACTTAGCAAACCTGGAAGGGGATGAAATTGATACTGTTTTAGAAAAGAAAAAAAAAGCAGAAGCATTCCGGTTAGCCAATAATGAACTAAGTGGTGATCTTGCACCATTGGATGAAAAGGGATTGATTAACCACGTGAACGAACAAACAAATATGGGCTTTGTGGCAACTAAAAAAAAAGCCCTGAAACGCCCGAACATTGATCCCCAATTATCAAACCTGATTTGTTGGTTTTTAGTGAGTGCAACGTTTTGGTTATTGTTTGGTACAACAGTAGGTGAATACCTCGGAATTAAATTTGTAGTACCGGATGCTGATAGCTTAAGCTGGTTAAGCTTCGGCAGGTTAAGACCTGTACATACCAACGCAGTTTTTTGGGGCTGGAGTTCTTTAGGCATGCTGGGTTTAGGGTATTACGTAATACCAACGGTAAGCAATACCAAAATTGCAAGCCTCAAACTGGGATGGTACACCTTGTATTTAGTTAATGCGGCTGTACTGATTGGCAGCCTTTTTCTGATGGCAGGTATCAACAATGCTGGTGGCGAATACCGTGAATATATCTGGCCGGTAATGGGCCTTTTTGCTTTGGCACTGGTGCTTACACTCATTAATTTTATAAACACAATTGCCCGGCGTGCCACAAAAGAAATATATGTGTCGAACTGGTACATGGTGGCAGCAGTTATTTTCGCCATAGTAATTACGCTGGTTGCCTATTTACCTTTCTGGCAAAATGGGTTAGGAGAAACAATTTCGCAGGGATATTATATGCACCAGGGTGTAGGTATGTGGTTTATGCTTTTTACCCTTGGGTTGGTGTACTATTTCTTACCGCAACAATTAAATAAACCTATCTATTCTTACAGTTTGGGTATTATAGCTTTTTGGTCACAGATCTTTTTTTACACCGTTATCGGCACTCACCATTTTGTATTTAGTTCTATCCCCTGGTGGTTGCAAACGGTAGCCATTGTAGGTAGTGTGGGTATGATCATACCTGTGGTTGCAGGTACTACCAATTTTCTTTTAACCTTTAATGGCTCATGGTACAAAGTGGGCAC
>JBBQTL010000319.1:0-5149 GCA_038213285.1 Chitinophagales bacterium | reverse complement strand
CTTATCATGAAGGTTTTCCAAGAACTATTTGGGAAGCGATGGCGAATAGTTTACCAGTAATAGCAAGCAATGTTGGGGGCATACCCGATTACCTTACCAATTTTGACAATGCGGTTTTTGTAGCACCAAAAAACATCCCGGATTTGGTAGCGAAAATTATGATGGTTATTGAAAATGAAGAACTGAGATGTAAATTAATCCGCAATGGGTTTTTATTGGCAAAAAATAATACTTCAGAGATACAGACAAAAAATATTATAGAAATTATTGATCAACTGCTTATCGAAAACTAGCATGATGAAAAAAATACTTTTCCTGGGCGAAACATACCGGGCAGATGCAATCACCTGGATGAATGGCCTGCGGGAGTTTGGCCCTTTTGAAATATTTACCTGGGAACTTGAACAGACGGGTACAGGATTTAAAAAGTTAAACCGGGCAATAGAAACTATTACCAGATTAAAAGAACTTAAAAGAGAAATCATACGAATTAAGCCGGATATCATAATTGCAGAAAGGGTTACGAGTTATGGTTTTATGGGTGCGCTGTTTTATAAATATGCGCCTGTTGTAATTGCACAGCAGGGTATTACCGATATTTATCCACCCAATTCCTTATCGGTTCCACTAAAGGAATGGATGCAGAAATATGCATTTAAGCATGCGAGCCTGATACATGCCTGGGGCGAAATTATGACCTACAGCATGATCCGAAAAGGTACGGATATCAATAAAATAATGGTATTAGCCAAAGGAATTGATTTAAGAAAGTATCAGTATTCTCCAAATATAAAGGATGATAAAATAAGGGCGATTGTTACCCGAAGTCTTGCAGAAGATTACAGGCACGAAACCATTTTACGTGCATTTGAAATTATCAAGCAACAACAAATTCCTTTTGAATTGTTGATCATAGGAGATGGTAATTTAAAGGAACAACTTATTGAGTCGGCAAGTGATAAAGGTATTCAAAAAGAAGTTATCTTCGCCGGCCGCATTCCCAATACGGACTTACCTCAATACCTATCTAACAGTGACCTGTATATTTCAATGCCTTGCACAGAGGGAGTTTCAGCTTCATTATTTGAAGCTATGTCTGCAGGATGCTACCCAATAGTAGCAGACCTGCCGGGTAACAGGTCGTGGATTACAAATGAAATCAATGGACGGTTAATCAAAGTAGACGATGTGCAGGGGTTAGTTACAGCCATAAAATGGTATGCAGCCAACAGGCACGGATTAAGACAGGTACTCGATAAAAACAGGGAAACAATAGAACAAAAAGCGTCATACGAAATCAACATGAAGACAATCAGCAATAAGTACATGGCCATCATAAACGGGCAACATTAATGTGCGGAATAGCCGGCGTTTTGCATTTTGATGCAAGACCCATAGAAGAACATAAGTTAATAGCAATGCGGGATATCCTACACCATCGTGGGCCGGATGACGCAGGGTATTGGATTGATAATCCGGTTGGACTGGCTCATCGTCGTTTATCCATCATTGACCTGTCTCATGCAGGTCATCAGCCATTTTTTTATTCTGATGAAAACCTGGTAATGGTTTATAATGGGGAAGTGTACAATTACGTTGAACTTCGCGATGAACTGATACAGGCCGGGTATAGCTTTTCAACACATTCAGATACTGAGGTAGTGCTGGCCTGGTATCGCCATTCAGGCGCAAAGGCGTTGGAAAAGTTTAATGGGATGTTTTCCTTAGCTATTTGGGATAAGCAAAAGCAGGAATTGTTTGTAGCACGTGACCGGGTTGGTGTAAAGCCATTTTATTACGCCCTCACCCAGGATGGTTTCTATTTTGCCTCCGAACAAAAAGCCCTGCTGAAATATGGCGTGGATGCTACGCTGAATGTAACAGCTTTTGATGAAATGCTGGCCTTTCGTTTTATTGCCGGGGAGAATACCATTTTCAGGCATATTAAGAAATTATTACCAGGTCATTACGCAACCATAAGTGCAAACGGCGAAATGAAAACTACCCGATGGTGGCACCTGGGCGAAAAAATTCAGGCGCATACTACTATTCAACGCCCATTCGAATGGTTCGCCGATACATTTAATAGTTCAGTTAAATACCGGATGGTGAGTGATGCCAAAGTAGGGGTATTGTTGAGTGCGGGCCTGGATAGTACTTCTGTAACAAGAGTATTAAAAAACAATCATTATTCGAATATTGAAACTTTTAACGTAGGGTTTACGCATAGCCAGCACGATGAATCGAAATTAGCGGAAAAGTTTTGTGAAGAGTTGGATTATACTTTTAATAATATATATGTAGAAAAAGGTGAACTGGTTAACTACGTAGAAGATGCCAGTTATTTTCACGATGAACCACTGGTACATTTAAATGATCCGCATATATTAGCCATCTCAAAATTTGCCAAAAGTAAGGTAAGTGTATTGTTATCTGGTGAAGGGGCAGATGAGATGATGGGTGGTTATGTAAGGTATAAAACTTTTCAGTACCAGCATTTGTGGCCATTGATTCGTAAGGGTGTTAAGATCGCAAAGCTTCTAAGCCATCATCAACGATTAGATAAGTTGGATGCCTACTTAAGTATCAATAATACCGATATGATGCTATTGATGAATGGGAGCAATTTTTTTTTGAATGAATGGATTAACAACTATAAATTAACCAGTATAAATTTATTTCCTGAGTACCGGGTAAAGGTATTGACAGAAGCCAAAACAATTTATCCAGGCAACACATTAAGGCAACTATTATACCTGGATCAGCATACTTATCTGCAGTCGTTAAACGACCGGAATGACAGGGCCACTATGGGCGCTTCAATCGAATGCAGGGAACCGTTTATGGATTACCGATTGATGGAAGGAATAGGTACTTTAAAAGATGAGTTGCTTTTTAAAGGGAAGAAAAATAAATTCCTGTTGGCTAATACAATTGCTAAAACCTTACCGGATTACATACAAAATTTAAGAAAAATAGGGTTCAGCGTTCCATGGAGTGAGTATATTGTAGAAGATGAATATTTTAGGCATGCACTGGAGAACCTTGAAAATTGCGACCTGTTTAAACAAGGTATTTTAAGTAAAATAGATATTCCTAAATTAAGAAAGGAATTCCTGAATAGTGGTTGCCATAAGCCACTAGTGATTCAACTCATCTTTATCTATATATGGCATAGTACGTACTTTAAAAGAATAGCGAATGCATAATTATGGAGCTAAGCCTTTTTAATTTTAGTTTCTTAGTGCAGGGCTATCCAATTACAGCAGCAAGAAAGGAATTGTGCCGGATTCAACATGATTTCGAATTGGATGCTGTTGCCTACCAGGAAAAAATGAAATGGGAAATATACCATCATCATTTGGCCAATAATAAAGTGTATAAAAACTTTGTACAAGATCATACAATTACCGATTGGCAGGATGTGCCGGTTCTGGGCAAAAAGGACATCCAATTGCCTTTAAATGAAAGACTAACCGAAGGCTATTCCGGAAATAAAATACACGTACACAATACATCGGGCTCGTCGGGTACTCCTTTTTATTTTGCCAAGGATAAATTTTGTCATGCGATGAGCTGGGCAATAAATTATGACCGTTTTGGCTGGCATGATATTAATATCGGGCATGATTTACAGGGTCGCTTTTATGGGATACCATTATCCAAGGCAAAATATTATAAAGAGAAAGTGAAAGATTTCCTGGCAAGCAGGATCAGGTTTCCTGTTTTTGACTTGTCTGATATGGTATTAGGGAAATACCTCGACGTATTTGCAAAAAGTAAAGTTCAGTATTTAAATGGTTACACCAGTTCATTGGTATTGTTTGCAAAATACTTAATTAAAAATAATACGGTGCTTTGTAAAGTTTGCCCTACTTTAAAAGCGGCTTTCACTACCTCCGAAGTTTGTGATGATATTGACAGGAAAATAATGGAGGAAGGTTTTGGTGTAAAAGTTGTCAACGAATATGGTGCGGCAGAATTGGACCTGATTGCGTTTGAAGATAAAGATGCCGATTGGCTGGTTAATTACGAAACACTATTTGTAGAGTTACTGGATGATAACAACCGGCAGGTGAAAATCGGAGAAGAGGGCAAAGTGGTGATTACCGCTTTGTATAATAAGGCGATGCCCTTTATAAGGTATGAATTAGGGGATAGGGCAATATTGACAGATAGAAAGAAAGGAGCATACCAGGTATTGCAAAAGGTGGTAGGCCGAACAAATGATGTAGCCATTCTGCCCAGTGGTAAAAAATCTCCGGGGCTAACTTTCTATTACATATCTAAGAGTTTGCTGGAAGGTGGTGATTTTATGAAGGAATTTATTATCAAACAAACAGCCATCAGTCACTTTCATTTTGAATATGTTGCAGAGAGGGAAATAAATGAAACAGAAAGGAGTAAAGTAGCCGATGCAATGAACACTTACCTGGAACCCGGCCTGACTGCAAGTTTTGAAAGAAAGGAACAAATAGCAAGAACCAAGGCAGGAAAGTTAAAGCACTTCTTTTCTGAGTTGAATATAGGACAACCTTAATGAAAATTTTAATTTTCTATCAATATTTCGGTACCCCAAAAGGTGGTTGGAGTACCCGAATGTATGAATTGCCAAAAAGATGGATTGATGCCGGGCACAAGGTTACAATCGTTACCAGCCCGTATGATAAATCTGATATAGTTGCCACAAAATTTATTGATAAACAAATCATAGAAGGCATTGAAGTAATTATTGTCAATATCAAACAGTCGAATAAGCATGCGCTGTTATACCGTGCTTTTACTTTCGCACTTTTCTCATTCATCTCCATTTACTATGCCTTAACGAAGCAATTTGATGTTATTATTTGTAGCTCAGGTCCCATCACAATTGGTTTGCCAGGCTTATTTGTTAAATTATTCAGGCGTAAAAAAATATTTGTTTTTGAAGTAAGGGATCTGTGGCCGTTGGGAGCAATTCAACTAGGTCTTATTAAAGCTAAATGGTTGATACGCCTTAGCTATAATTTTGAGAAGCTTTGTTACACCAAAGCCAATCTTGTAGTGACTTGTTCTAATGGCATGACGGATAATATTCTTGCAAGATTTAGCAAAACAAATGTGTTGACTGTTCCCAATGCCTGCGACTGTGAATTTTTCCAGGAAACGG
>JBBQTL010000318.1:0-5150 GCA_038213285.1 Chitinophagales bacterium | reverse complement strand
GGCTGAAGGACTTCGAAAAGGAGACGGTGGAAATCACCTGATTACGATGCACCCCAGAGGGGAAAAATCTTCAAGTGAATGGTTCCATAACGAAAGCTGGTTCGACTTTAACATCTATCAAAGCGGACATGCCATGCATTTTAATAAAGTATATGAATACGCCGGGCATGACTACCTGCTGAATCCTGCCAAACCTTTTGTAGATGGGGAACCTGCTTATGAAGATATACCTGTGAAATTCTGGGAATTTTGCAACTGGTCTGATCCTTTAAGAGTGCCAGCCGAAATTCTTGATTCAAATAAATTAATAAAAGACCCTTCATATTTTAAGGCAGGTTTTTTCACGGATTATGATGTTCGAATTCATGCATATTGGAATATATTGTCGGGTGCGTGCGGATATACTTACGGCAACAATGCCATCTGGCAAATGTTTAAAAAAGGAGGAGAAATTGCCATACCCTGCCTGTTTGACTGGCGTGAATCGATGGACAGGCCGGGAGCCCAATCGATCAGGTATATAAAAACATTATTTGAATCCCGCTCTTTTGCCAGCCTGATTCCCGACCAGTCTGTTGTTTATGGCAAAAATCTTAAAGATAGCACCCATATCAGGGCAGCTGTTGCCAGTGATGGATCGTTCTTAATTGTTTACCTGTCTGTTGGACAACCTGTTAATGTAGTAATGAGTAAAATTTCAGGCAAAAAAATAAATGCCTGGTGGTTCAATCCCCGCGATGGTAAATCAACACCTGCAGGTGATTATGAGAACACAGGGTTCATGACATTTAAAGCGCCTTCGGCTGGCATTAACAACGATTGGATTTTAGTACTTGATGATGCTGCTAAATTTAGTAAGGCACCCGGTGAATAAACAAAATATTAAGTCTAACTAAATTTAACCCTGTTATACTGGCCGATTCCTATGATGCTATGAAGGCTGTGTTGTGGTGGCACTTGTTGTACGATGCCCAAAACAAAAGCGCAATTACTTTGGGAAGTTGTGTTTGGAATGAGTGCCTGGGGCGGGATAATGTCTTTTATTGCACTGATGGACCAGGGATATTATAACAAATAAATGCAAAAAATGAAAATAGCAGGAATTATAAATTTGGTCATGATGTCGATGGGTGTTTTTGCCCAAACAGACCTACGGTTTGAGGAACCAATTAAACAAAGAGTTTTTGTGCTCACCGATATTACCAACGAACCCGACGATCAGGAATCGCTGGTAAGATTGCTCGTTTATTCGAATGAATACGACCTTGAAGGTTTGATTGCAACCACATCTACCCACCTGAGAAACCAGGTTCGAAAAGATAAAATTGAAACACTGGTGAAGGATTACGGAAAGGTAAAACCGAATCTCGACAAGCATGCTCCCGGGTTTCCAACCATGGAATACCTGTTGAGCATTACCTCGGTGCATTTACCACTTTACAGCATGGATGGTGTGGGCGAAGGTAAAGATTCGCCCGGCTCAGAACTTCTTATCAAAGCTGTGGATAAAGCCGACAACCGAGCCTTGTGGGTTACCGCCTGGGGTGGTGCAAACTGCCTTGCACAGGCATTGTGGAAAGTAAAGCAGACACGCAATGAAGATGCTGTAAAAAAATTCGTTTCGAAAATAAAGGTCTACTCAATTTCCGATCAGGATTTTGCCGGTCAGTGGATAAGGAATACGTTTCCAGATATTTTCTACATTGTCGATCCTTCGGCAGGTGATTCATGGTTTGAATACTACAAGGCAACATGGACAGGGATTTCAGGCGATCTCCATTACAAAAACGGTCCGGGTCTATATACTGAGCTGGTGACTAATGCCTGGCTTGCTGCAAATATCCGCGAAAACCACGGTCCCCTAGGGGCGCACTATTTAAAATTCGACTACATTATGGAAGGCGATACACCCTCGTTCCTTGGGTTGATCAACAATGGACTGGGCTGGTATATTTTGCCTGCGTTTGGCGGCTGGGGAGGAAGGTATGAGTTTTACCGTTCCTATGCCGAAAAAGGAAAAATATGGACCAGTTCCGTAAATACTCAGGATGAAATTATCTTACCCGATGGAAGAAAAGACGCATCCAACCAGGCCACGATATGGCGCTGGAGAGAAGCTTATCAGCACGATTTTGCTGCACGCATGGACTGGAATATCTGCAGCGACTTCAAAAAGGCGAATCACAATCCTATTCTTGTTTTAAATGGAAATTCGGGCAAGAGTGTTGCCAGAGCTTCTGTAAAAGGCGGCGAAAAAGTAAATCTCTCAGCCAGGGGTAGTGCCGATCCCGATGGCGATAAATTTACATACCGCTGGTTTATTTACCGCGAAGCAGGAGCTTTTAGCGGCGAAATGACGATTCAGGGTGCTGCTTCGGAAGAAGTAGCTTTTACCATGCCCGAACTTAAAAACGATCAGCAACTGCATATCATTCTCGAGGTAAAAGACGCTGGAAATCCGGCCCTTTTCAGCTACCGACGTGCGATTTTTACTAATCTTTAATTCTGTGTAAATGAAGAAAGCTAATTTGTTTTTCATCTCTCTGTTTATCACCTGCGAGGTGTTTGCCGGAACATTTTATATGCTCGATTTCGGCGCCAAAGGCGATGGCGTTCTGAGCACCGTGGCCGGAGTTTCCAACGGCCACTTCTTACATTATAAGGTATTTCGAAAATCGGTTTAAACGGCTTCTAACTATTTAAATTTCGCTTTAGTTTTTATCAGGTTTAAATTGCAAACATTATTCAAATTTTTATAAAACAAGTAAAATGATCAAACACAGATTTTTTCCAATTAAAACATCGTTATTATGCTCCTCATTTTTTATTATGTTGGGTAGCATACAAGGGCAGGCTACCGCTCCTGAGATGAAGCCAGAAATGACTGAATTCTATGAGCCGGTACCAGCCACAGTTACGCCAGGCAAGCCGGCAGCCAATGCTTTTATTACGGCACCATCAGATGCCATTGTTTTATTTGATGGAAAAGATCTTTCTAAATGGAAAGACAAGGATGGTGGTGCAGCCAAATGGGATGTAAAGAATGGTGCGTTTACTGTAAAAAAAGGTACAGGCGACATCAGTACTGTACAGGAGTTCAATGATTTTCAATTGCACATTGAATGGTCTGCACCTGCAAACATAACAGGCTCCGGCCAGGCAAGAGGCAACAGCGGTATTTTTTTACAAGGCGTTTATGAACTTCAGGTGTTGGACAATTATAACAACAAAACGTATGTAAATGGCCAGGCTGGTAGCATCTACAAACAAACTGCACCGCTTAAAAATCCCTTGCGTGCCCCAGGCGATTGGAATGTGTATGATGTAATCTATACAGCTCCACGTTTTAAGGAAGACAGTACGGTATTTTCACCGGCTCGTGTAACTGTATTAATCAATGGTGTGGTAGTGCAGAACAATTTAACTATTACCGGAAATACGCCCTATATAGGCTTGCCAAAATATCAATTTCATGGAAAAGGCCCTATTAAGTTGCAGGATCATGGAGATCCGAGTGAACCTTTAAGTTTCCGCAATATTTGGATTAGGGAACTATAAGCACTTTATGAAGTGTGATTAATGAACAGCAAACGCATCATACCTGCAGAAAGCAACCCCTAACATCGGGTTGCTTTCTTATTAAATGATGTTGCATTACATTATGGTAAATTACCAGCAGGATTGCAACAAATGAAAAGCAATATCACCAAATTAACCAACGCCTGAACAACTGATTTTAAAAATGCCAATTTAATTGAAGCAGGATTGATAGGTCCAGTACAAATTAAGTGGGCAAAATATATTGTTGAATAAAAATGTGTTAATAAAGTTTTACAATGAAAAAAATATTCACCATTGGCTGTATGCAATTTCTTTTTATTTGCAATTGCCTTAGCCAAACTACCGGCACAAGGGTTAGGCAAAAAATAAATTTCAACAGCGATTGGAAATTTATACGAGGTGATAACCCTGCTTTTAAAAATGTAAATTTTATTGATAGTGCGTGGCGTAAATTGCATCTGCCGCACGATTGGATGATTGAAGGCCCATTTGACAAAACCAATCCCAGTGAAGCTTCAAGTGCTTATTTGCCGGGCGGCATTGGCTGGTACAGAAAAACATTTACACTTCCTGATTCTTTAAAATCAAAAAAAATATTTATTCAGTTTGATGGTATTTACATGAACTCCGACGTATGGATCAACGGTCAGTTTTTAGGTCGTTATCCCTATGGATATTCATTGATTGAATATGATTTAACCGGGCTTGCTAAACCGGGCCAAACAAATGTAATGGCAGTAAGGGTTGATAATTCATTGGAGCCATCTGCCCGCTATTATGCAGGTGCCGGTATTTACAGGAACACCTGGTTGGTTATAACAGACGGTTTGCATTTTGATAATAAAAGCGGTGTATTTGTTACGGACAAAAATGTAAGTGAACAGGCAGCAACCATTGCCTGCAATTATAAAATTATTTCCAATGCTTTTCCAGAGAGTGAGTTTCATTGGTGGCGAGCCAATACAGCTTTAAACAAGCGCATTACTAAACAGGTAACCATCACAACAACCGTTTTAGATGGCAAAGGAACCATAGTTGCATCAAAAAAATCAATACAACCAATTGGAGATTTTAAAGAGTTCATCTTTACCGAAAACATTACCATCAATAAGCCAAAACTATGGAGCAGTAGCAATCCTGTATTATATCAACTAAAAAGCACCCTGGAATATGATGGTAAAATTGCAGACGATCAGGTTACAACCATTGGTATACGCAGTATAGCATTTACAAAAGAAAAAGGGATGTTGGTAAATGGGAAACAGGAGAAGATAAAAGGCGTTTGTTTGCACCAGGATGCAGGATCGCTGGGCAATGCAGTGCCGGATGGCGTTTGGCAATATCGCTTACAGAAATTAAAAGACATGGGTGCCAATGCCATTCGCTGCAGTCACCACCCATTTGCGCCAGAGTTTTATAATATCTGTGATAGCATGGGTTTGTATGTGATGGACGAAGCATTTGATGAATGGAATAAGGGCTACGGATTTGCCACCGAAAATACCGCTGGTAAAATGAAATATAGTTACCATTTATATTTTAGCCAGTGGGCCGAAACTGATTTAAGAGCCATGATACAGCGTGACCGG
>JBBQTL010000317.1:0-5169 GCA_038213285.1 Chitinophagales bacterium | reverse complement strand
GGCGGCCTTTGCAGGTGTTCTTCACCTGCAAACATAGACAAGCGAACGAACTGTTGGTGAAGAACACCAACAGTGGCATACGTAGCGATGATATTGGCTATATCAGCGTTACCTAAAAAGCAATCAGGTTTACATCACTATTGTATGATATCTGACAATTGAAATACGTTCAACTAAAGACATTATTGGTTATGAAGACGAAGAAAGAAATTTTCCGCTTTTGCAGGTGTTCTTCACCTGCAAACAGATGAGCGAAGAAGCTATTGGCAAAGAACTCTAACAGAGGTGCCGGAACAGAAAACTTTCGGTTGATACTTACATTTTAAAAGCAAACCACGGTAACGTCAGCCAACTTAAAAGTAAACCCACAAGCCCCCCAGCAAAACCGTACCTATTTATACAAATTACCGGTTCCGATTAATCGGTAAATGAAACCTCCCAATAGCTATCAGGATAAGTTCTTATATTAACATTTATAAAAAAACCAGGCTGCAGCACCGGGCAGAACGTGATAAAATTCCCAACTTGCAGCAAGTCGCAATATTATGTTTCATTAAAAATGAGCATCAACCAACACGTAAGAATGAATAGGAGAAATAAAAGAAATGGAAGCATAAAGCTCTATACGATGATTATTTTAATTCCCGTATTACTTGCTTTTAATCATCAACCAAATATCAATCAAACCTTTGATGTCATTATTGATACAGACCTTGGGGGTGATCCGGATGATATACAATCATTGTTTAGAGCAGTGCACTACAGCGACATCATCAAGATAAAAGGTATTGTATCAACACCCAATACCGATATAACACACCATCCCTGGGATACGATTGAACACAAAAAACTTATAAAGAATTGGATTAAGCGGATTGATGTTGAACACTTACGTAAAAACGGGTATGAGGACTTAATGCGCGAAGAAGATTTGCTCAACGTTATTAAGGCGGGAGCAAATAAACCCGGAGGTCCCGCGGCTACCAAAGGCACAGAGGGTTCAGAATGGATTATTAAAACAGCACGAAATTACACCAGGGAAAACCCAATTTGGATATTAGTATGGGGCAGTATAACAACAACAGCCCAGGCACTTTATGATGCGCCTGATATTGCTGATAAAATAAGGATTTACTACATCAGCTCTTCAAATACTTTGCATGATACTGCCAGCAGAGATTTTGTTTATAATTTCATGAAAAATGATTACCCTGAATTATGGTGGATTGAGAATGGAATTCTTCCTAAAGGTAGTCACGAAACTTTTCGGGGGGTTTATCAATCAGGAATTCAGGATGGAGAATGGTCATTCACTAAATTTACAGATTTTAATATCCGGAATCACGGATCGGATCACAATGCTTTATTTGATGTAAAATGTGGTGATGTCTTTCCATTGGCAAATTCTCCAAAAAACAGTTTAAAAGAAGGAGATAGCCCTTCATTGTTGTTTTTGATTTCACCTGTAATTGGCGGCGTGGGCAATGTTGATGATCCAACCCAGGAAAGCTGGGGAGGACAGTTTAGGCATTTTGATAGGATTAACTACCCAAACTATTATATTGATCTTGACCAATCTCCTGAAGCATGTCAAATGACCATCGGAAAATGGCGATTTGATTTTTTGAATGATTGGAAAATTCGCTGGGACAGATATGAAAAAAGAAGATAAAAGGCACGCACACAAAGTAATTGTTATAATTAATGGCAGGTAAAGTGCTAAGTATAGACGCCTGTTTCTAAATTTGTGATCGCCTGAATTTTTGCTAAATATGCAAAGGCTTTAAAAAAGCACCACCACCGTCAAATGAAGGCGGACCTTTTTCTGCTGTTGTGCCAAATAAATTTGCCGGTTTAAAAAAAAATACGGCATTGTTATACAAAGCGGTAACACGCCTATTTTGATTGGTTCCATTGTTTGAAACTGACCAGACATAATGGTAAATTTAAAATGTCTTTCAATCAAAATATATCAACGCAGCCTGACAATATCGGGTATTTACAAAAGCACAACGTATAGACTGATCTTCAAAATCATTAATAAAAATCACTATCAAAGCCATTACGCCCATTCTACCCACAACATTCCTTTCATCCATTTTGTCTTAATCATTCCAATGCCCCATGGCAGCGACGCCATTACCAGGTCGTAGGGTTTCTGCTCTACCTTTAATTGCCAGTCATTGTCCTTTGATACCAGCTTACCAGCGCGTTGCAAAAAAGCTTCCCGAAATCCGCTCACTGTTCCATTTACCTGCACCCCGTTTTTCGTCCACATTTTAATAACCTGGGCCAGCAGGTCATCTGCCTCAAATAATTCTTTTTCTAAAAAGGGCAGGTCGCAAAGCACAGGCCGGTTGACCGGGTATCCGCATAATATTTTGCTGAGAATTAACTGATGGTCTTCGCAATCAATTTGACCGGTTACAAGGTATTGGCATAAAAGAATGGCCTTGTTTTCCGCAATTTCATTCACAAACTTATTTTGAACTGTCAATTGAATTGCCTCAAATAAATTTGATAAAAAAGGATGAAGCAGCACCAAACCCGCATTTTCCACAAAATTCTCTAATGCTTTATTTCCCAAAATATCAGCAACATATTCCGGCTCTTTTTTTGCCTTGTCCCTTTCATCTTTTCCTTCGTCAATACGGTTGTCTTGTTTCTTGTTGTTTATAGCTATTTGTTCGGCAACTTTACCTAGTACAGGATTGCCTGATACTACGCCGATAAGTGGCAGCAGATTGGTGATGTTTTTGATCGCGTCATGTTTTATTAAAAACATGCTGATCTTTTTACTAAAAAGGTCCAATTTGTCTTTACGTGAACTTTGACTTGCCAGCCCGGAAAATAAGAAGTGGTACAACTGTTTTTTGAACCAGCTATCCGAACCGAAAGACGGTCCGGCTTTTTCAGTTAGCCATTTAATGGCCTCCAACGCTAAATCAGCAAAAGCCGGATCTTTTTCATTGTATAAAAAGGATAATATTTGCTTTGACTGCTGGTCGCCGGCAAAATATACCAGCCGCCTTATTTCGGCAACTGATGCAAGAGGTATATAATTTTGAAAAAACTGAGTCGGTTGCGTTTCTAACCATTCTGTAAAATGCCGGCTAAGCCTGTAGCCGCCTGTTACGTACCAGGGCAGAAATCCCGTTTGCAGGTAGTGTATCAGTATGTCGGTAAATTTGAAATCCGGTGATTCGGCCGCTTCTTTTTCGGCCTGCCGACTATCCGGTAGAACCATCCCTTTTACGGTAACATTTGAATTCTGGTCCGACCAAACCGGGTTTTGCAAAACCAGTAATTTCTTAAGCTCATCCATCGCTTTATCCACCAGCACCCGCTCCCAGTTATCCACCGGAATAGTGCCTAAATCAATATCAAGCCGGTCAATCCGATAAACTTTGCCGTTCGCGCCTATTTCATCCATCAGCAATTCCATTTTGGGCAGCAGCATAGTATGCATCACCTCTCCCAGCCTGTTTCTAAACGCAAAGGCATCTGCCGGATTTTCCATTTCAACTTCCAGTACATTCTTTTGTATGATGTGCAGCTGCTTCACAATTATTAAGCAGACGTTACATTATCAAACTCGCCTCTGTTGACATGATTGCCAAAAATCGCCTCGGTCAGCACATACTCTTTTTGGTCCTGGCAATCGACACCTGTCAGCCTGCTATTATTTACAGATAATAAAATGTTGAGGGTAGAACCTGGCCGAATATTTAGCTGGTTCAGATTGAGCACTGCCTGCCGGGTTGCAAAATTGAGGGTGAGCCCTGTTTCAGCCGTAACGCTCCATCTATAATTGTCGGCATCACCTGCTTTGGCATTTAAAGTAAGAATAAAAGGAAATACCGCTACAGGCGATGTATTGTGATCAATCTTCATTGTAAAGCCTGCATTCGGAACCATGATGGTAACGCCGGCGTTTATTCCGCTAAATGTGAGCATATAGCTGGTAGTCTGCCCGATATCCTGATTGGCTGGTACAAAAAATATTTGTCCATTGGCTTCATCCTGTTCAATTATTAATTTGTTGGGATTAGTAATATCTGAAATTTTAGCAGACGAAGGCTTTATATTAAATACTTTCCGTCCTTCATCGTTGCGGCAAAATACATTTGGCTGAATACTAAAAGCAGCGGGTATCGGCCTTGTCACTGTAATGGTTTGCTCTGTACCTGCGCTGCACGGACCGTCGGTTACAATTAAACTCACTACAAAGGTTTGGGGCCCTTCACTAATTTGATAAGTATGTACAGGTGAGGCCACAGTTGATTTATCACTGCCATCTCCAAAGTCCCAGACTACCTGCCGGTTTTCTATATTGTTAGCGGTAAACCTGCGCGATAGCGGATCTGTTGCCAAGGGCTCGGCTTTAAAATCGACCTGGAATGCTGCTACTACCGACAAGTTAATCGTAACGCCTTTATAGGTCAGTTTGTAAGATCTTGTAACCTGCAGGCTTTGTTTAACGGGCATAAAGAAAACATTTCCCGCCGCGTTTTTATCCATTATAAGGTTATCAGGATTTTCAATATCACTGGCGTTAGCAATGGCTGGATCGGCAGTAAAGACATATTGTTTTTCGTCGTTTGAGCAAAATATTCTTGGCTCAATTGTAAATATCTGCTCCCTTGGTTTTCCCAAAACAATTTCGTGTTTTACCGGAATTACGCATGGCCCATCTGTGGCAGTCAGCGTAATTACAAAGGTTTGCGGATCGGTTATGATCGTAAACTGATGGGTGGGCGATTGTTCTGAAGACAAAGCCGTTCCATCGCCAAAATTCCACGACACGGTCTTGCCTTCGGTATTGACGGGCAGGAATTTTATTACAAAAGGATTATCGGGCGAGGCCTGGAATTCGAATTCAGGATTAAAGGCAGCGGTAACCTTAATATCCACCTTTATACTTCTGCCATCGGGCAATGTGTAGGTAATGGTATTTATACCTGCCGCCTGATCCTTTGGACTGTATTCCATTTTTGTAGCATCGAGCCCACCTGCCGAGGCAGTAAGTGTACCGCCCAATGGGTTTACAGTTACTTTATAAACGTTTGTATCATTATTGCAAAAATCTGTTTTATCGAGCGACAGCGTTAAAATATCCTGCTGCACTTTCGGTAAAATATAGGCAACCGGCGGACAGCTTGAACAACA